>JBBEDG010000017.1:0-8593 GCA_040881405.1 Flavobacteriales bacterium
GGTGGAACTTCCGAGGTCACGGCCATCATCATCTTCCTGCTTGGCGCCTTGGCATTCGATGGACACCTACTGTTGGTGGTGGTGACCGCCGTGCTGGTACTCGTCCTGCTTTCTTTCAAATTGCCGTTGCACCGTTTTGTCCAAACCCTCACCGAGCTTGAGATACGTGCCATCGTCCAGTTCGCCATCATCAGCGTTCTGGTGTTGCCCTTCCTGCCCGACGAAGGGTATGGTCCTTACGGGATCTGGAATCCCAAGGAGATCTGGACCATGGTGATCCTGATCGCCGGAATAAGCCTGGTGGGTTACCTACTCTCCAAGATCATGGGCAGCAAGGGCACGTTGTGGTCTGGACTACTGGGCGGACTGGCGTCCAGCACAGCTGTCGCGCTAAGCTTTGCTCGAAAAGCGCGTGATCAGAAAGGACCTGTGACCTTCCTGGCCGTGGGCATCATCGCCGCTTCTTCCATCATGTTCCCCCGTGTATTGCTGGAGGTGCTGGTCCTGAATCCTGCGCTCGCCCAGCGCATGTGGCTGCCTTTGGCATTGATAACCGGCGCTGCTCTACTGGTCGCTGTTGTAATGGTGCGAAAGAAGAAGAACGGCGAGCGTTCGAAGCCGGTCCTGTCCAACCCGCTCAACTTCCGCGTAGCGCTACAGTTCGCCTTGTTGTACGCCTTCATCCGTTGGCTGGTGGCCTTCTCCAACGAACGCTTCGGCGACTCCGGCACTTACGTGGCAGGGCTTATCTCCGGCACCACGGATGTGGATGCCATCACACTCAGCATGGCACGCGTCGCCCAGGATCTAGCGATGATCGAACAAGCGACCATCACCATCCTGCTCGCTGCACTGTCCAACACCTTGGTTAAATTCATCATCGTCCTATCGGTGGGCGGAAGGGAGTTGGGGAAGACCGTAGCACCTGGGTTCGCGGTGATGTTCGCAGGGATCGCGGGGTGTATCGGGTGGGTGGCGTTGGGGTGAAGATTCCGTCGCATCATACGGTAGTTCCGGCCACTGATCAATACCCCACCAACCGTTCCACCGCCGCCTTCAACCTTCCCTTCGGCAAAAACCCCTGTTCCAGCGGCACCGCGAAAGGCACCGGCGTATCCCAACTTGCCACACGCACGATCGGCGCATCCAGGTACTCGAAGGCGTGCTCGGCGATGATGGCTGCCAGTTCGCCACCGAAACCAGCGGTCAGCGTGTCCTCGTGCAGTAGTAGCACCTTGCCGGTCTTCTTCACGCTGGCGAGGATGGTGTCCACATCAAGGGGCACTAGTGTACGTAGGTCTACGACCTCACAAGCCAGCTTCGCTCCGCCTGCCTGGCCGGCAGACAGGCTCGCTGTGACCAGTTCGTCCGCAACTTCCGTTGCCCAATGCACACCCATTCCGTAGGTGATAATGCTGATATCACTTCCCTCGCGCACCACACGCGCCTTGCCGAACGGAATGCCGTAGGGCTGCTCTGGCACCGGCCCGCTGATGCTGCGGTACATCGCCTTGTGCTCGAAGAACATCACCGGGTTGGGGTCGTCGAAGGCGGTAATTAGCAGGCCCTTGGCATCGTATGGGTTGCTGGGGTACACCACCTTCAGACCGGGTGTCTTCACGAACCACATCTCGTTGCTTTGGCTGTGGAAAGGCCCCGCTCCCACCCCGGCGCCTGTGGGCATTCGCACCACCACGTCGGCGTTCTGCCCCCAGCGGTAGTGGATCTTCGCCAGGTTGTTGCAGATCTGCGTCATGCCTTCGCTCACGAAGTCGGCGAACTGCATCTCCATCATGGACTTCATGCCCTTGATGCTAAGGCCCAGCGCGGCGCCCAGGATGGCGCTCTCGCACAACGGGGTGTTGCGCACGCGCTCCTTCCCGAACCTCTCCACGAATCCATCGGTGATCTTGAAGGCGCCGCCGTACTCGGCGATGTCCTGCCCCATCAACACCAGGTTCGGGTGGCGCTCCATGCTTTGCCGCATGCCTTCTTGGATGGCGTCGATCATGCGTTTTTCCGGGGCGGAGTCCGTTTCCGGTGATTCCGTAAGTCGACCCAGTGGGTCGACGGTACGGGTGCGATCCAAAACTGCCGGTGCGTAGACATCGGCCAATTCGCGTTCATGCACCGGCACCGGTTCCGGTTCCTCGAACGCCACCTTCAGGTCCGCCTCGATGCCATCCTTCAGTCGGCTGCGGATCTCGTCACGCTTCGCGATGCTCAATACACCCATGGCCAGCAACCAACTTTCGTAGTTCGCTACAGGATCTTTCTTGCCCCACTCCTCGAAAAGTTCCTTGGGCACGTACTTGGTTCCGCTGGCCTCCTCGTGGCCGCGCATGCGGAAGGTCATGCATTCTATCAAAACCGGACGTGGGTTCTCGCGCACGCTGTTGGCCCACCAGGCCAGGGCATCGTAAACCTCCAGGATGTTGTTGCCCGCCAGTTGCACCGTTTCTATGCCGTAGCCGATCGCCTTGTCGGTGAACTGCTTCATGCGGAACTGCTCGCTACTTGGCGTGCTCAGTCCGTACCCGTTGTTCTCCACGATGAACAGCACGGGAAGGTCCCACACGGCCGCCACGTTCACGCTTTCGTGGAAATCGCCTTCGCTGGTGGCACCATCGCCGGTAAAGACCACGGTGCAGCGGTTCTCCTTTTTCAGCTTGTGCGCCAGCGCGATGCCGTCCGCAATGCCCATTTGCGGCCCTAGATGGCTGATCATGCCCACCACCTTGTGCTCCTGGCTGCCGAAGTGGAAGCTGCGCTCGCGGCCCTTGCTGTAGCCGGTGGCCTTGCCCTGCCACTGCGCGAACAGCTTGCGGAAGGGCATGCCCCGCGTGGTGAACACGCCCAGGTTGCGGTGCATCGGCAGGATGTACTCATCGTCCTGCAGGGCCATGGTAGCGCCCACACTGATGGCCTCCTGCCCTATGCCGCTGAACCACTTGCTGATCTTGCCCTGCCGCAGCAGGCTCAGCATCTTCTCCTCGATGATGCGGGGATACACCAGCTTCTCGTAGGTGCTGATGAGGAAGGCGTCGCTGTGGGTGCCGCGCTCGTAGGTGAGCTGGCGTTTCTCGGTGGCTTCGAGGGACATGGGGAGGATGATCGGTATTCGATCGCGGGTGCAAAGGTATCGGTGTCCGACAGGCTTCCGATACATATCGGAACTGCCTGTCGATGAAGCGATACCGACAACGGGATGTTGCTGGACTCTGTCCGACACGCATCCTGCGTGTCGACCTACCGATAGGGCGTAACAATGCGTTACCTGTTGAACCGTGGATCTTCCGGGGGCGCTTGGGCGCGGACTGACGATCGTCTTTCCCGCACTTGGCGGCGGGCGGACGATCGTCCGCCCCTACGATCGGCACCTTGTGCCGATCTTCGCCGCCATGCGCGCCGGTCCACTGTCCGTATTGCTGCTCCGACTGGTGCTGGTGGCGGGCGTGTACACCGTCCTGCGGGCGCTGTTCGTGTGGCACAACGCGGCGCTATTCCCCGATGTGCCTTGGTCAGCATACCTCGGTGGCATCCGCTTCGACCTCTTCGCGATCGCATGGATCAACCTGCCTTGGGTGCTGCTGGTGCTGGCCGTACCACGTCCGGGTCGCACCATGGCGCGGGTGCAGACAACGGTCTTTGTGCTGTTGAACAGCCTCTTCGTTGTTGCGAACGTGGGTGATATCGGCTACTACGGCTTCACCCTGAAACGTAGCACGGCCGACCTGTTGAACATCATGACCAGCGGGGGCGACCTCGTGGGTTTGCTTCCGGCCTTCCTGCGGGACTTCTGGTACCTTTTCCTGTTGCTGATCGGCCTCTTCGTTTTGCTGGCATTGGGGTATCGTGCCATCGGGCGCCTCGATGCCGGGCATTCCATTTCCGTCCCTTGGCGCATCGGCTGGCGGGCGGTAGCGCTGGCGCTGCTGGTGCTGGCTTCGCGCGGCGGCACCCAGTTGATCCCCCTGCAACCCTTGGATGCCGCGCGCTACGGCGGACCAGCCATGCTGCCGGTGGTGCTCAACACACCCTACACACTGCTGATGAGCTTTGGCAAGCCGGCGTTGACCAAGCGCACTTACTTGACGCAAGAGGTGGCCGATCGCTGGTGGCCGGTGGTGCATCACTTCCCAAACATTCCTACTCCTTCACATACGGAGCATGTCAGCGGGCCTACTCCCGCGCCCGACAGACCTAACGTCGTTGTCATCATCCTCGAAAGTTTCTCTGCACTCTACAGCGCAACCCTAAGTGGCGGCGAAAGCCACATGCCCTTCCTGGATTCGCTGATGGCCGAAGGGCAGAACTACACACAGGCCTATGCCAACGGCCGCCGCAGCATTGATGCAGTACCCGCCATCCTGGGCTCCATTCCGCACTGGATGGAAGAGACCTTCACCTCTTCGCCTTATGCAAGTTTGCCGATCACGTCCCTTGCCTTGGTACTCGGGCAGGAAGGCTACAGCACCAGCTTCTACCACGGTGGTCGCAACGGCACGATGGGCTTCGATGGTTTCGCGCGCGCAGCGGGATTCGACCGCTACGTAGGTATGAACGAATACCCCGACGCGAAGGCCGACTTCGATGGCAATTGGGGCATTCGCGACCGGCCTTTCCTGCAGTTCTGGGCGCAGCAATTGGCGCGGGAGAAGGAGCCCTTCCTCAGCACGGTATTCACCCTCAGCAGCCACCATCCCTACCACCTGCCACCCGAAGAGGCTAAAACGTTCATGGGTGGAACACAGGCTATCCACCCTACCCTGCGCTACGCGGATGATGCCCTCCGACGCTTCTTCGCCACCGCCCGCACCATGCCGTGGTACGATAACACCCTCTTCGTGATCACCGCCGACCATACCGCCGACCTGGAACGCAGCGGCACCCATGGCGATCTGCCCATCGACTACTGGGTACCACTCCTCTACTTGGCACCTTGGCTTCCCGCGGACACGCTCCAGAACGTAACCCAACACATCGACATCCTTCCCAGTACACTGCTGAACATAGGCTACGAAAAACCCTTCTTCAGCTTCGGGCAAGTGCCGGTGGGCAATGGTGCCATGCACGGCGCCATCTGGTACGCGAACGGACTGTACACCATCACCAGCGACCGAATGCAACTACAGTTCGATGGAGAACAGATAGTGGGCACCAAGCTGCTTGCGGAATTCGCCCCCGGCGAAGAGCGGGAAGCACACGAACGCGATCTGCTACAGCGACTTCAGGCCGCCATCCAGCAATACACCCACAACATGACCGCTGGCACGTTGGTCATCCAAGGCACCGCGGAATGAAGGCGATGCTTGTAATGAATCCCCGCTCGGGGAAGAAGATGGCGCTATCCGTTAGGGCCTTGGCGGAGCGCATCGCTGCGGAACTGGGCGTGCAACTCGATATCCGCACTGTCGACGGACCGGGCCACGGGACAGTGCTGGCAAAGGAGGCTGTTGCGAAGGGCTATCAACGCGTGATCAGCATCGGTGGCGATGGCACCAACAATGCCATAGCAACTGGACTTATCGGCACTGATGTGGCACTCGGGATCGTGGCCATGGGCAGCGGCAACGGCTACGCGCGTTCGATCCGACTTCCATTGAAGCCGGAGGAAGCACTGCGGCATGCTTACACCGCTTCGCCCAAGCGCATGGACGTCTGCTACCTCAACGATCATCCCTTCCTGGGCACGGCCGGCATCGGCTTCGATGCGCGGGTAGCCGACAAGTTCGACAAGAGCAGCACGCGCGGCATGTTCACCTATGCACGCATCACCGTGCAGGACATCTTCGGCACGCCGCCCATGCCCATCGAACTCACGGTGGACGGCCGTATGATCAAGGACGATGTGCTGATGCTCGTGTTCTGCAATACCCGCGAGTTCGGCAACGGGGCCGACATCAGTCCCGGATCGAAGCCGGACGATGGCATCGCTGAACTACGACTTGTGCACAAGCCTCCGTTCCTCCAACTGGTGAAGGCCTTCTACGATGTGTACACGCACCGGGCGGACAGCAACCCGAACCTCACGAACATCCCCGCCACCACCGCCTTTGTGAAGCAAGCGGGTACGCTGGCGCATCTGGATGGGGAACCGATCGATATCGGGCATACCGTGCAATTCCGCTTGGAGCCAGGTGTGCTATGGGTTATCGGGTGAAGTATCGCCCCCTTGTCTATCAAGGCTTCCCAGCGAACCTCAGCCAAATGTGGTGTTTCTGAGGCACATTTGGCTGCGGTTAAGCATTGTCAAAAAGAGCCTCAATCGATAATTGGTTCTGCACGAGTTGGCGGCTGTACGCGTTCTGCGCCAATCCATGCGTGGTCACGAAGGTGCCGAAGATGCTCTTGCGTGTGCGGGTGGATGAGCGGAACAATTCCGATCAGATCATGAGTTCCTTCCCGTACTTCTTGTTGATAGCAGCCAGTGGTCCCGGCTCAGAGTCCGCAGGGTCGCCTAAGACGGCAGACCGCGGCGGAGGCTTGTCAAGGGGTAGCGCGAGGGAACACCCTGCCAAGGTCTAGAACGTCAGCGTTCGCGGGGGGCTACCAGTTTTCAAAAATATTCACCCATTGGGGATTAGTTGGTTGCCGATTGACACCTGCAATACCGCAATACATGAACGTGTATCGTTCTGAGCCGGTTCGTTTGAACTTGACAGACGAAATGTTCTCGTATCGACCCAAGTCACAGTAATCTCTAGAAAGAACTATTTGGTCAAATGTCTTGGAGAGTTCGTTGTATACGAATGCTTCTGAGCATCCTAGCTTACATGACATCGGGTCATTGCTACTCTTCTTGTCGACCAATACCAGGTTAATGCACTGGCCGAACATCACAGAGGGCAGTTCCAAACGCTCAACGTGGTGGAGCAAAGCAGAGAACTCTGCCTCATTAGTCTTAAAGTACTCGTCAACAGTAGTCTGCGAACTGTCACCAGTACATCCGACAAGAAGCAGTGTTGCTTGAATAACCCGCCTCATTCCGAACCCAATTGCTATCGATTCCTTGCTATATCCTACACCTCCCCAGAGTTGCGCGCGTGAGCGATCGCAGCGGAAAGCCCGCAAGCGAGCAGGAACGACGAGTGCGGACCGCCTGGCCGGCAGGCAGGCTTGCAGTGAAGAGCGCGACCCCGAGTGCCCTGAGCGGAGCGGAGTCGATGAGTGCGAGGGGGCACGCCCTAGTCATCCGCCAATTATCTGATCTCCCGATCATCTGATCTTCTGATCATCACTGCCCCTTCATCTCCCCACCCGTCTGCCTGTTCCGTTCCATCTGCATCGGATTCGGCCTTCCGCCGCGTTCGCGCTCCTTGAAGACATCGAAGCGGGTGGGTACCATGCGCGGTGGCCAGCTGTTGTTGTTCAGGTCGCAGTCGGCGGTCTCTAGGAAGGGGTCGAGGGTGACGCTCTTCACTTCCTTGCGTTTCACGAAGACCTTGGTGACCTCGTCGCTGGTCTTCCAGAGTTCGGCGGGGATGCGGTCCACTTCGGTGGTGCCGTCGGCGTATTCCCATTCGAGGATCACGGGCATCACCAGGCCGCCGATGTTCTGGAAGGAGAGTTCGTAGAGGTGCAGTTCCACGTCGAGGAGTGCGAGTTCTTCGGGCGTGAGGCTCTTCTTCCACTTGTCGTAGGCCACCACATCGCGTTCGGTGGCGGTGAGGGGGTCGTAGCTGTTGTAGAAGTCGCGGGTGGTGGGGTCCTTTTCGAGCATCACTTCGCTCACGTCCTTCAGGTTGCGTTCGCGGCTAAGGTCGATGGGGTCGGCGGCCTTGTCCTTGCGCTTCAATTGTTCGGCCATGAGCGGGTCGCGCGGATCCATACGCTTGTACTTATAGTCGGTGATGGCGAGATCGACATGGTCCGTGGTGTAGAACCAACCGCGCCAGAACCAGTCGAGGTCCACGCCGCTGGCATCCTCCATGGTGCGGAAGAAGTCGGCCGGTGTGGGGTGCTTGAATTTCCAGCGATCGGCGTAGGTCTTGAACGCATGGTCGAAGAGCTCGCGGCCCATGACGGTCTCGCGCAGGATGTTGAGCGCGGTGCAGGGCTTGCCGTAGGCGTTATTGCCGAATTGCGTGAGGCTCTCGCTGTTGGTCATGATGGGTTCGATGCGCGCTTTCACCTGGCCCGGTGCAGCGTTGGGGTCGCCCTTCATGTAGTCCACGATGTTGCGGGGCTTGCCACGCCAGCTGGGGTAGTCGCGGTCCCACTCCTGCTCGGTGAGGTACTGTGTGAAGGTGTTCAAACCTTCATCCATCCACGTCCACTGGCGCTCGTCGCTGTTGATGATCATGGGGAAGAAGTTGTGGCCCACCTCGTGGATGATCACGCCGATCATGCCGTACTTGGTGCGTTCGCTGTAGGTGCCGTCCTTCTCCGGCCTTCCGCCGTTGAAGCAGATCATGGGGTACTCCATGCCGATGCGGTCGGTATGTACGCTGATGGCCACCGGGTAGGTATAGTCGATGGTGTACTTGCTGTAGGTCTTGATGGTATGCGCCACCACCTTGGTGCTGTACTGCTCCCACAGCGGGTTGCCTTCCTTGGGGTAGTAGCTCATGCAGAGCACGTTGTTCTTGCC
>JBBEDG010000018.1:0-8570 GCA_040881405.1 Flavobacteriales bacterium
GTGAAGTAGGGGCATGCTTTGCGGACCGTGTCTGCGCATCCATTCCCCCAATGGTATCCGCAGTTCATGCTTCCGCCACTCGACCACGGGAAGGCCGCGATCCATTTGCACCGACGGCATGGGGATCAGCTCCTCCCAAGCATCCTTGCCACGAAACTCCAAGGCCATCATCGGCAGGTTGTTGGAGCAGCCGCCATCGAGCGTTACACGACCCGTTAGGATCAGCACGGCCGTATCACCGCGCATGGCCACGAGCTTTGTCCGCGTTCGCCCACTGGACTTAGCAGGCCCCCTCGCCTCTACAAGCTCTGCGGGCTCGGAGTTCAACTTCCGCTTCGGTTCGCGCGTTACTGGTTCGGGTACACTCGGCGCTTTGCGCTTGGTGCGCTTGCCTGCATTACGGATCAAGCGCTGCGCAATGCGATCTTCCACTTCATGGTAACTCGGATCCTCCGCGAGGTTCACGAAATTGAACCGACCGGGCATGAAGCGGATCACTTCCGGAGAAGGGATTGCGCCACTTCGGGCCACCATGCCGTGTACCAGATGTCCCCGGTCCGTATCACCGCTCGGAATATCCACACGCATCTTATCACCGTCGCTGATCACCACCAGGTATTGGTCCACACAAAAGCAATCGAGGATGCTGAAGCGCAAGTGCCGTTGGCGGCCAGCGCGCACAGTGTCAGGGCTCAATGGCCATGACTTGTGCGTGCCGATCTCATGATCACCGTATGGGTACTGCTTGCTTACTGTGAAGTGCATCTCCACGGTCCAGGCCGGTGCCCTCCTGGTGCCAAGCCATGCTTGCGCTGCAATGGGTGTTGCGTATGCGCCTGGCATGGGGCGGCCCACTGAGTCGTCTACAAAGACCACGGCGAGGTCGGGTTGGATGGCTTGGGCGGCAAGGATGCCCAAGGCCAGTAGCAGGGTGAGTACAGGGCGCATCGCCATGCGGTACACCACAAGCCAGCAACGGTTCGATCGGTCGCGCTTGACGTTGCCCCCACTGCACTTCGCGAAGTTCAACTATGCTCCTTCAGCGCTTCGGTGGACGAAGAACATCTCCATCTCCCCTTTGCCCTTCGCTTGCACTTTGCCTCGCGGGGTGAAGGTGAATGCGGAGGTAGTTGTCAGTTGGTGGTTGTCAGTTGTCGGACTGGTGGGCCATGCATTGCTGACAACTGACAACTGAGAACCGACAACCGATCGATACGTTGCCTCGCTGATGTTCACTTTCCCCACTTCGCCAGAAGACTCCATGCGGCTGGCGGTGTTCACCGTATCGCCCCAGATGTCGTACTGGAATTTCTTCACGCCCACGATGCCTGCAGCGACAGGGTCGGTGTGTTTGCCAACACGTGTCTTGAAAGCGGGCTTGCGTTGCGCATCGAGCAGCTCGCACGCATGCACTACGATCTGGAGATCAACCTCGAAGGGCTCGAAGCCATCAGTCACTTGTTGGATCAAATGGACGCCGCACAACAAGAGGCTCGAGAGTTGCGAGAGCGGCTGCTCCTTTACGAATAGGCGCTGGGCAGCGCAATGCGAACTGACCGTTCGCGTATGTGCGCGGGCAACGCCTGTCGGTCCGTCTTGGGGAACTACTGCGACTCCACCACCTCCGGCACGCTCAGCGCAGCGCTCGGCACTGGTGTCAAGATGATCCCCGCGGTGCGGAAATGTTCCAGAATGGCAAAGCGCAGTTCGCTCTTGGTCTGCTCGATGTAGAACACGTTGCGGCTCCAGAACTGCAGTTCGAAGTCGAGCGTGCTCGCGCCGAAGTTGACCAGTCGTACGGTGGTGGGATGCTCCTTGTCCTTGGTGTTCACATGTGGATGTTCATTGGCACACTCCAAGAGGATCGTTCGTACACGGCGCTCATCGGAACCATAGGCCACAGCAAGTCCCAAGCTGAACCGCGTTTGCGTGGCGCTGTGCGACCAGTTGACCACGTTCTCGTTGACGAAGCGGCGGTTGGGAACAACGACGTTCATGCCGTCGCGCGTGTGAATGGTAGAGGTGCGCAAACGAATGTCCTGCACCCGGCCCACCAGCGTTCCCATTTCCAGCACGTCGCCCACGCGGATCGTTCCCTCGATCAACAGGATGATCCCAGCGAACACATCGGTGACGCTCTGCTGCACACCCAAGCTGATGAGCACGAGGAATGCCGCCGAACCAGCGAGCAATACGGTAACGTCGATGCGCAGCAACGCCAAGCAACCAATCGCTACCAACACCCATAGGCCATAGTTCATCAACAGCCGCGCGGAGTAGAGGCGCGAACGCTGATCGGGGTTCTTGGTGGCACGGCGCTCCATGCCGGACTTCAGCAAGCGCATAAGCGCAATGGCCAGCAGCACAAGGACCATTACGCTTAATGCGTTGCCTACGCTCACTGCATGTTTGCCGATGTGGAAGAGGACGTCCTTCATACCCAATGAAGAATGTGTGGAATCCAGGGG
The DNA here is from genome assembly GCA_040881405.1 of Flavobacteriales bacterium. Taxonomy (GTDB): domain Bacteria; phylum Bacteroidota; class Bacteroidia; order Flavobacteriales_F; family PHOS-HE28; genus PHOS-HE28. Next base: position 2,469 of record JBBEDG010000018.1, read on the forward strand.
ATCGAAGTGGAGTGCATGATGTAGTTCGCCACAAGGCTGTTCCTACCGGGGCTTAATGCTAATGCGCCAAGTAACCGCCATCCACATTGTAGTACGATCCAGTAACAAATGAGGATCTGTCGGATGCGAGCCACAGCACCAACTCAGCGACTTCATTCGCAGTGCCTAAACGTTGCATGGGGTGCATGGCAGCGATGCCTGCAAGCTGTTCGGCATTGAGGTTATTGTCCAGCAAGGGCGTCTTGATGAAACCCGGTCCCACAGCGTTCACGCGGATGCCTTGGGTGGCGTATTCCAACGCAGCATTCTCCGTGAGGCCAACCACACCGTGCTTCGCAGAGGCGTAAGCACTGCTCATGGGGAAGCCCACTTTGCCCAATATGGACGCCATGTTCACGATGGCTCCGCCCCCGTTCTTCAGCATGGCCGGGATCTGATAACGCATGCCGTAGAACACAGCGCTCAGGTTGACGGCGATCACCTTGTCCCAACCGTCCAACGGATAGTCGCCGATAAGGGCGGCAGGTCCTGCGATGCCTGCGTTGTTCACGGCGATGTCGAGCCGACCGAACTTCTTCACCGCCTCATTCACCAATTGTTCGCACTCTGCGGGTTTCGAGACATCGGTCTTCACAACCATGCCTTTGCCGCCTTCCTTTTCGATCGCGGCGAACACGCGTTCGGCGCCGTCCGTGTCCATATCGGCCAGTACTACCGAAGCGCCATTCTTGGCGAATAGCATGGCGCTGGCTTCGCCGATACCTGAGCCTGCACCCGTGATGAGTGCGATCTTGTTCTTGAGCATGTTGGTGGGGTGTGTTGCTTGAAATGCGAATTTCCCGACGGAATGCTCCGCGGGAGTTGATGATGATCAGGTATTGGCGATGCCCTCCGCGAGCAGCACGTTGTGGTCGTCCACGATGGGCTCGGCGTGCAGTGGTTTCATCGCGGTGCCCCAGGCGACCACTTGATCCAGCATAACGTGTACTTCTTCTACGTGCATTTTAGCCGGCGTGAACCGCTCGAAATCCTTGAAGTCAGTGAACAGGGAAAGGCCTACTTGTGCACGCACGGTGGCCACCTGTAGTTCGGCCATGATCTGGCGCAAGTGCTCCACGGCGCGCACACCGCCCACGGCACCGTAACCAACAAATCCGGCCACCTTGTTCGCCCACTCCTTGTTCAGGTAGTCGATGGCGTTCTTCAGCGCCGCGCAGGTGCTGTGGTTGTACTCAGGCGTAACGAACACGAAGGCATCGAATGCCGCCACACGAGCGGACCACGCTTTCGTATGCTCCTTCGTGTACAGCCCTTGTGAAGGCGAGCCGGGTTCGTCCAATAGCGGCAGGTCCTGATCCTTCAGGTCCACCAGCTCGAACAGCGCATCGGTGCGCTTCTTCGCCAATGCCAATACCCAATGGGCCACTGCTTCTCCCTTGCGACCAGGGCGTGTACTTCCGAGAACGATGGCGATCTTGAGATGGCTCATGGGATGTTGGGTATGATCGCTTGGTCCATACCCACTCAACAGATCTCGATCCGTGCGCGTGATACGTGACCACAGACATCCCATTGCTCCGGATAGCCTTGCCAGCGCGCCAATATCCCGTCGAGTTCCGCTCCTGTTGCCGAGAGCGCTCGTTGGGAAGATGAGCGCTAACACCCCGTTACCGGGCAACAAATGCCCGATCCCCTTCAGGCGCTCTCAGTGCTTGCCGAATAGCAGAAAGCCCGGACAATGTGCCGGGCCTTCTTCGTACGGCGTGAATGGTGTCAATGACCTCTCTTCAAGTGGACATGTGTTCAGAAGCCCTTATCGATCGCATCCGGCTCGCGGTCTTCATCGTTGCCCGGTTGCGCCACTTCATCTGTGCCGAACTGCCCTGCGCGATGATCGCGATAACCACCTGCGCCCGTGCTCTGATCGGTGGAATATGCACCGCGCGTAGTTTGACCGGTCTGGATGCCGACGGGCAATACGTCCTCATCAGACAGCGCTTCCACATCGGTTGTCTCCGGGACTTCCGGCTTGCCTGCCATCAACGCTTCTTCTGTTCCGGCGGGTTCCTCACCATCTTCAAGCACTTTTCTACCACTTGTGCTCGTGTGGTTCGGCACAAACGTGCCATCTACTTCGATACCTGCGTCATCGCGCTGCGATGGATCAGAGCTCGTGGGGAGGTTGCTGTTCTTCTTCATTGGATAGGGGTGTTATTTCGGGATGTTGAAATGGGGATAGCATTCAACTGTTCCGGTACCGCATCCTGGAATGCAGATCAGTGTCCATGCACCTGACTTGCACCAGCTGGATCGTCGTTCGCGTGGAGAGCCACAGCAGCCCAGCGATGCTTATTCGTGGTTTGGACCTGCTGCTGATCGAGCACATTGGGAACATGAGCGATTGCACCCCGTTCCCGGTCAAAGTCTACCCAGTAGCTGCGAACCGGGAACGCACGGTCGAAGCGCATCGCTGGTGGTGCCAACACTCCGGTGTTTTCCGCTCAACGGGGCATGAGATCTCCTGTGCTGCCTGCATCGGAGGAATTCTCCACCGATATAAAGGACAGTCACATGAAGAACAATGCAGAACTGCAATTGGACGTGCAGAACGCGATCAAGTGGGAACCCCTCTTGCACGCAGCCGAGATCGGCGTTACCGCCAAGGATGGCGTGATCACACTCACCGGAACAGTGGATAGCTACGCGAAGAAGTGGGAAGCGGAAAAGGCCGCCATGAACGTGGCCGGTGTGAATGCCGTTGCGGAAGAGATCACCGTGAAGTTCGGGTCGTGGGGCAAGAAGGACGATACGGAGATCGCCACATCAGCCGCGAACGCGCTGAAATGGAACTGGCAAGTGCCCAACGACAAGGTGAAGGTGCAGGTGCAGAACGGTTGGGTAACCCTGACCGGTGAACTCCAGTGGAACTACGAGCGCGAAGCGGCCCACAATGCCATTCGCCCGCTACTGGGTGTAGTGGGTGTTACCAATACGATCACCATCAAAGCCGACGCCCACAACAAGGTGGAAAAGGAATTGGTGGAAGATGCCATCGCACGCCACTGGTCCATCAGCGATCAGGATATCAAGGTAAACGTTCTGGACAACACCGTGACGCTCACCGGTACCGTGGGTTCCATGTACCAGAAACAAAAGGCCGGTCGTGTGGCTTGGAACACCCCAGGCATCTACAACGTGAACAACGACCTGCTCGTTGAGTACGACTACGCCGCAGTGGCGCTCTGAGACCGATACGTCGGCATGATCACCAGGAACGGCACCCCACAGGTGCCGTTCCTGTTTTCCAGTGGTTCGAACTCTGCGAACACGTTCAGATCATGATCACCATTCACCGCACTATGGAGCAACGGTGCCGCGCCGCGCGAATGGGAACGGGTGCGATCACCCCGTATTCGGCTATTCGTTGCCCGATCTACGTGGAGGTTCTTTTTCTCCGATCGCGGACAACCCAATGGTACCATGCCCGGTGCGCGAACGGCTGGTTCCAGCTTCTTCCTTGCAGTAGAACATGGTGCAATGGGAATTCTCCCAGCGTTTAAGGAATAGGCAAATGAAAAGCAATGCAGACCTTCAGAAAGACGTGCAGGACGCGATCAAGTGGGAACCCCTCTTGAGCGCTGCACAGATCGGAGTGACCGCCAAGGACGGTGTGGTCACGCTCACCGGCACAGTGGACAGCTATGCGAAGAAGCTGGAAGCGGAGAATGCGACCAAGAACGTTGCGGGAGTCACGGCCATTGCCGAAGAGATCACCGTGAAGTTCGGTAGCGAGAGCAAGAAGGACGATACGGAGATCGCTACAGCTGCAGTGAATGCGCTGAAGTGGAACTGGTCCGTACCGAAAGACAAGGTGAAAGTGAAGGTGCAGAACGGCTGGATCAGCTTGGACGGTGAACTGGGCTGGAACTACCAGCGCGAGGCCGCACACGATGCGGTCCGTTGGTTGAGTGGTGTGCTGGGTGTTTCGAACAACCTCACCATCAAAGCCGACACCCACGACAAGATCGAGAAGAAGGCCGTGGAGGATGCCCTCGCCCGCAACTGGTCCATCAACAACCTGGACATCAACGTAAGTGTCTCAGGCACCAAGGTCACCTTGAGCGGAACCGTTCCCTCCCTGTACCAGAAGGATGAAGTGAGCCGCATCGTGTGGAGCACGCCGGGCATCTGGAACGTGCAGAACGATCTGATCGTGGACTACAGCTACGCCTTGATCGACTGAACAGAAGTGGGCCGGGGGGAATGTGCTCCCGGTCCATTTGTTCGTACCCATTTCCACACCACGGTGAAAGCTTTCGTACTCATTCTCATCAGCATTATGCCCTACCTCACCAGCGCGCAACCGCTGCGTACGGTCCCTATCGTACACTTGGATCGTTACGCCGGCACGTGGTACGAGATCGCGTCCTACCCGCAACGTTTCCAGAAAGGATGCCATTGCACCACCGCCACCTACACGCCAAGCGATAAAGGCTATCTGATCCTGGAGAACCGTTGCAACCGCGACAGCGCGGGTGGCAGGTTGTCATCGATCAAAGGCAAGGCCTTCGCAGTGGAGGGTTCCGGCAATGCCAAGTTGAAAGTCCAGTTCTTCTGGCCCTTCACTGGCAACTACTGGATCATCGATCTGGCCGCTGACTACAGCTACGCCGTGGTGGGGGATCCGAGCAGGAAGTACTTGTGGATCCTTTCGCGCGGTCCGCAATTGCCGAGCGATGTATATGCAGGCATCTTGGAACGCCTCGTTACCAACGGCTACGACATCGAGAAGCTGCAGCTAACGGACCAGCGATGGCTGCCAACGATGAAATACTGAACCAACCAACAACACAGCACATGAAAAAGTCGAAGAAGAAGGCCGCGAAAGCAGCCGAAGGAAAGAAGTTCATTGCCAATGCGAAGACAGCGACGGCACGCAAGTCCGCCTTGCCAGCCAAGCGCACGGCACGCGTAAAGAAGGAAGAGCCGAAGCTCTACAAGACCGGGAACGACCTGCCGCAAAAGTCCCGCGTCCAGGTGATCGAACTGTTGAATGCACGCTTGGCCGATGCGGTGGATCTGCACATGCAGATGAAGCAGGCGCACTGGAACGTGAAAGGCCCCAACTTCATCGGCCTGCACGAATTGTTCGATAAGATCCATAGCGCCACTGGCGATTATGTGGACACCATCGCAGAACGCGCGGTGCAACTCGGCGGGGTCGCGGAAGGCACGGTGCGTATCGCAGCAGAGCGCACGCAGCTCGGGGAATATCCGCAGGACATTGCGGAAGGTGCTTCGCATGTGAACGCGGTGGCCATGGCGTTGGCGGCCTTCGGTCATGAAGTGCGCGCCAGCATCAATGAGGCAGAGGAACAGGACGATGCCGATACGGCGGACGTCTTCACCGAGGTATCACGCGGCATCGACAAGTGGCTGTGGTTCGTGGAGGCGCACGCGCAGGCGGCGAAGTAGTCGTTAAGTTCATCACCAGCAAATCCGACCATTGCTCAAGGGCATGGTCGGTTTTTGCGCGGGCAACGGCAGTGAAGATCCCGAACGCGGTTTTGATGAGAGTGACGATGCAGCAAAAGGGCCGGAGTCACCGTTGCGCACGCGCCCCATTGGCTGTGGTGGCGATTTGCAGGAACTCGCTCGTGCGTTGCGCATCGGACAGTATCGATCTCCATGGATCGATGATGCCGCGCACTCGGCCCAAGGCCGCATAGCTCCAAAGAAATAGGAGGGGAAGGAGTAGTGCTCCGAGCTTTACGTCGAACAAATGACGAAGTACATCTCCATTTCCCCCTTGCCCTTCGCCTGCACTTTTCCGCGCGGGGTGAAGGTGAAGGCAACGGTGCCTGACCCGCTATTCCCATAGCCTACTCGGTTCGGGTCGACACCGTGGGTCGACGCTACAGCGTCTTCGGCAAAGACGCGATCCTTCACCAGTGCATAGGTCGCCGCACTAATGTTGACCTGCCCGACCTCGCCACTGCTCTCCATGCGGCTCGCGGTGTTCACCGTATCGCCCCAGATGTCATACTGGAACTTCTTCACACCTACGATGCCTGCGACGACGGGTCCGGTGTGCACTCCAAT
>JBBEDG010000019.1:0-8561 GCA_040881405.1 Flavobacteriales bacterium
CTTCCACCAGCGGCACCACCGGCCCACCCAAGTGGATGATCATTCCACGCCGCGATCTGGTACACAGCGCACGACTCACCTGCGAGACCTTCGGACTGCTACCCGGCGATCGTGCCTTGCTCTGCCTGCCCTGCGATTTCATTGCCGGCAAAATGATGCTGGTGCGCGCTTTCGCCTTGGGGCTCGACCTGCACATCATCGATCCGCGGGGTAGCGTGCTGGACAACCTCACAGTACCCGATCGTTTTCGCTTCGCGGCCATGGTGCCGCTGCAATTGTACAGGATCATCCAGGAGGATCGTGCTCGCGTGGAACAACAGTTCGAGACGATCCTGTTGGGTGGCGGTCCGGTAAGCGAAGCACTCATCGAGGACATCGCCGACCTGGACGTAGAGGTGTTCCAGAGCTACGGCAGCACCGAGACCGTAACCCATGTGGCACTGCGACGCTTGAACGGACCGGAGCGCAGCGATCACTTCAACGCTATCGGCCGTGTGCACTTCGGCCGCGACCCTCGTGGCTGCTTGGTGGTGTACACACCCCACCTAAGCACCAAACAGCACCTCACCAATGATCTGGTGGAGCTGATCGACGAGCACAGCTTCCGCTGGCTGGGGCGCTACGACAATGTGATCCTTAGCGGCGGCAAGAAGATCTTTCCCGAACAGTTGGAAGCGAAGACCGCCAGCGTGATCCCCTTCCCACACTACTTCACCAAGGTACACGACGATGTGCTGGGCCAGGCGGTGATGCTCGTGCTGGAAACCGACCTTCCGCAGAACGAGGTACTACCCGAAGTGTTGGAAAAGGTGATGGCCGTTCTGCATCCGCACGAGTGGCCACGCCGGGTGCAAGCGCTGAAGAAGATCGAACGGACCAGTGGGGGCAAGGTCATCCGTGTTCCGCTTTCACCACCAACGGCATAATTTCCCCGTCATGAACCGTCGGCGAAAATGCGATAGATGCGATTACGGAGATAGGTGGTGAACCCCTCTCCCTTTGCCATCCGCCAGAAGCCCTTCTTCGGTGCAATGTGGTACCCGAACAGGGGCATAAGCGCGGATAGCGAAGAACGCTCTATCAAACCGGTCTCCACCGGTTCGATCTCCGATCGCCATCGTTCCAAATGCTCTGCTGAGACACCCTGCATGGCCCGACCTGTTGTGCTATTTCCCGTCCATGACTCACCCATGCTGGTAGGGTGTAACAAACATTCCGACCACTTTATTTGGAGGAAGCCAGCCACTTCCTCCATCACTTTGCGTGGATCGGCCGTCAAATCTTCATAGCGGAGCAAGTGCATATCCGGCAACGTTCCATTGTATAATACGGCATGGTGGAACGCGAACTCCAGGGTGCGAATGGGTTGCACCAGCGAAGGGAAGCGATCATTCCGTTGTATGAACTTACGGAAGGAGACCAGATTCGCCTGGGGATGACGCACGATGAAGAGAAAGCGCGCTTGGGGGAACAGCTGTTTCAACCAACGGGCATGCTCGATGTTGTCCACACTTTTCTCCACAAAATGCCTTGTGCCTTCCGGAATGGCCATTCCCAGACTGCACATTACGGCATCCAAGTAATGACCGAGATCATCGGCCCCACCTTGATCGGTCAATTTGCGTTGCAGATGCTCCGTAAAAACCGACTGATCGAATCGTCCTGGCAGGTAATTGTCCGCCCGCTTATCATCGGATCCATTATAACCCTTTACGATCTCCAACATGCGCATCATCCGCGCAGCCTTGCCCCTGTCGCCCGGCACCACTTGCATGCGGCGGGGGTAGCATGCCGGTAATCCCATGCAATGCGGAAAATGGGTCTCAATGGGCACCGCGAATAGTTCGGGATGCCCGTCGAGCAAATTGCGTAACAGGGAAGTGCCGGATTTATGTGCACCGAGGATGAATATTGGACGATCCGAAAACTGCATGTGTGGGAGAAGTGGCTGAGCGCCGCTCGGTGACCTTTTCCATTGGCCACGTCAAGTATAGTAAATGCCAAGCGTTCCGTGTGTTAGTGGCTGGGTTCCTCGCTCTGCCTGTGGTGGTTATTCGAGGAGCACAGTGTTGGCGGGATATCTGGCAACTTTCTTTAGATTTACCCAATGACGAATGAAACCATATCGGTGACCAGCTACGGTAGATCATTCCATGTTGCTGGTGACTTGGCCTTTTGGGAGAAGATGGGGAACGGTACCTGGGAACCGGAAACACTTCAATTCCTGGATAGGACCATCACACCGGATAGTGTGTTCATCGATATCGGCGCCTGGATCGGGCCTACTTCCCTTTTCGCGGCTTCCAAAGGGGCAAAATGCCACTCCTTCGAACCCGACCCCGTTGCATTCGCGAAGTTCAAGAACAATATCGCGACCAATGGATCCGAAATAACCCAGCGGATCACGGCGAACAATGTAGCGGTCACCTCACATGGAGAAACAGTTCAGTTGTTCACCAGATTCGAGTTCGGCGATTCGGGATCCAGTCTGCTGGATCGCTTGAAGGCCGAAGGGAGCAGCGTAAGCGTTGGATCCATTAAGCTCATGGATTATATCCGCCAAAATGGCTTGACACGGATCGATCTGGTGAAGATGGACATTGAGGGAGGTGAATTCCAGCTTCTACCTGAACTTCGCCAGGTATTGACGCAATACAAGCCAGTGTTGTTCCTGGCACTGCACCCGCACTACCTCGTCGAATCGAAGGAAAAGTCGGATCACCCCAATCGCATCCTTCGCAAGCTTCGCCGCACCTTACTCACCACCTTGGGCATGGACGCACAGAAAGAACAGCGTCGTTCGGCTCAGGAAGCAATAGCCCAGCTGCTGGATACCTTGAAGGGACACGCTTACATCTATACACCCGATCTGCAGCCTCTTAGCTTGAAGGAAGCTCAACAAGCCATGCAGGGTCCGTTGGAACTGGTATTCTCCCCGCGGCCTCTCCATTCACCCTCGGGAGGTAAGGCCTGAGGTAGTTACCCGACCAGATCCCGAGATCTCCGCGACGCGGATCAGCGCATGTTATTAGCTGCCTCCTTGTCCAAGGGCTCGTCCGACTCATCCTCCATCGGCTTCACGTTCGTGTAGTTCCGCCATTTCTCGAGCGCAGCCTGCATGTCGGCAGGCAGGTCGCTTTCGAAGTGCATGCGCTTGCCCGTGATGGGGTGTGTAATGGTGAGCGTGCGGGCGTGCAAGGCCTGCCTGGGAACAGCCTTGAAACAGTTCTCGACGAACTGCTTGTACTTGGTGAATGTGGTTCCCTTCAGCACACGGTTTCCTCCATAGGGTGCATCGTTGAACAAGGGATGCCCGATGTGCTGCATGTGTACCCTGATCTGGTGGGTGCGGCCCGTTTCCAGCTTGCACTCCACCAAGGAAACGTAGCGGAAGCGCTCCAGTACCTTCCAGCGCGTAAGGGCATGCTTACCCTGTTCCCCATCGTGGTAAACGAACTGGACAGTGCGATCCTTGGCATGGCGTCCTATGTTCGCCTCGATAACGCCTTCATCCTCGGCGAAATCACCCCAGACCAATGCGTTGTAACGGCGGTCGCTGGTGCGGTCGAAGAATTGACGCGCCAAATGGGTCAATGCTTCCTCGGTCTTGCCGATCACCATCACACCGCTGGTATCCTTGTCCAAGCGATGCACCAGACCTGGGCGGGGACTAATGCTACCGGGCGTTGAAGGCAGCTTACCGAAGTGGAAGAGCAAGGCATTCACCAAGGTACCCGTCCAATTCCCATGGCCCGGATGCACCACAAGACCGGCCTGCTTATCCAGCACCAGGATGTGTTCGTCTTCGTAAAGCACATTCAGTGGAATATCCTCCGGGAGGAGCTCCACTTCGCGCATCGGATAAGGCAGCACGATGCTGATCTCGTCCAAGGGTTTCACTTTTTGGCTCGGTTTCGCAGGCTTGCCGTTCACCAACACATTGCCGGCCTTGGCCGCTACCTGTATGCGGTTGCGAGAAGTCTGCGAAAGACGATCGAACAGGAACTTGTCCAGACGGGTAAGCGACTGGCCGGGGTCGCAAACGATGCGGTGGTGCTCGTACAACTCCTGCTCCTCTCCGGCAGGGTCAAATGGCTCTGATCCAGTCATCGCTGTATGGCCAAACGGCCCGTTCCTAAAAGCATCCCACTGCGGTCCAAAAGGCGCAGGGTATAAAGTCCATCGGCCAATCCCGATACCGGGATCGGATCATGGCCCATGTAGTTCGCACGCATCACCGAGCGACCCAATGCATCAAGGCATTCAACCGTGGCTCCCGGAGGGACGTCACCATCGAAGCGTAAGCGCAGTTGGTCGTTGGCCGGATTGGGGTACACGAGCAACGATCCAGCTTCGGGCACGATTTCTTCAAGTCCGGTGAATGGATCCAAGGCTGCAACAAAGACGGGGCGCATCATGAGGGAACCTTGCTGTTGGGTGGGCTGCCAGTTCGATCCTGTTTTGAAGAAGATCCTGTTGCTACTGTTGCGGTTCCGATCGAAGCCCAGGTTCATGTTCGTGGTGTTGGTCTGGGTCCAACCGATGAAGACGGTACCCTCCACCCAGATCGCCGAATCCAATGCGTACTCCACGAACTTGTTCAAGCCGTGGTCCCTGTACTCGGGCGAGGAGAAGGAAAAATTCTGGTGGACGATGACCTCGGGGGCCAAGCTCGTCCAAACCGTGACCAGGAACGAACCTGTGGGCGGCTGGCTGGCTGGAGGGGCGTTGGCAATGGGGTTGAAATACATGCGTATGGCACGCAGTGAATCGCCCCCTACTAGATCGAAGCGGTAGGCAAGCTTTCCGCCAGCACTGTTCAACCCATAGCCCATCTCCGCAGAACCATCATCGTATGCGTAGTAATTGCTCAGTTCCTGTGTGAAGGTTGTGGTGTCGTTGTAGCGGTTGATGTCCGGCGTGGCATTGGTCCAGAACTTCACATTCCAGAAGGCCGCATCGGTGCTGAGGGACGGATCATAGAGAAAATTGTTGGGAGCACTGTTCACCGGATTCGCTACCGTGAAGACACTGGCAGCGTTGCCACTGGTATTGGTACCGTTGGAGAAGTTCTGCGCTCCGCTACCATCCTCCAATTCCACCTGCATCCCGTAGGTGATGAAACGATCCTGGTCATCCAGATTTCGCTGCTGCAAGGGAACGGTCTGCGCCATGTAGGACGCCGGTGATTGCTCGAATTTGTTGAACGGGACCGAGGTGAAGGTCTCCAGCAAGGTGCTTGCGGGCTCCATGTAGGCCACGTCCACCAAGGTGGTGTCATCGAAGCGGCGTTGGGCGGCCAAACGAACGTAGTCCAGGTGCCAATGGTCGAAGGAGCCGCTGAGGGTGGCGTAGTTGGAGAAGCGCATGCGGAAACCATCCTGGAGGTAACGGAATTCACGGATCGGTATGTTGACCTGCCGGAATCGAAGTACCTCCGAAGTGTTCGGGTAGGATGAGCGCCAAACACGGTACCAGGTATCCTCCTGCGGTGCATAGAACTCCAGCAACAAACTGTCCTGCGGCTGGGGGAAGGCATCGCCGCTCAGTCCGCGTGCTTGGAAATAGAAGCTTAGGTAGACCGAATCACTGGCGGGTCGCAAGAGGTCGATGGGCACCGATGTAAGTGCATCCGCGATGCCATACGACCCGTAATTGGGAAAATCGTACGGAAGGCCATCGCGGGCCAGGCCATCGAAGGTGGCCACGCCGATGGTCGGCGGTGCAACGGGATAAGTATCGTTCACATACACATCGTCGTCCTCCCAAAGAATGTAAGGCACTGTGGTCGCACCGGTGATGTAGGTGCGCGGATCAGGTGCAACCGTGTAGACCAGAAGCGAATCCTGAACGAGCTGGGGTGCTATCAGGAAGAGCGTGTCGGGTGGAGGTGCTGCGAGCGTATCGAAGACCGTGTAGGGCGGCCAAGCTGTGATCACCTCCTCGGTAGGCGGAAAAACATCGAGATCACGCACTGTGACACTGATCTCCGGCAATGCCTCGCGTGTAATGATGATGGTGTCGGGATCCGTGGTATCGACAATGAACCGAAAGGTGGTATCCGAAGAGAAGACCATTCCGGGAGTGGATACCCCTGCCACTTCCAGCTGGTATATCGTCCCATCCAGAGTAACGTCCGCATCATCGGCAGTGGCCCAGCGCTTGCGTGTGCGATCCACGGAGAAGTCATCGATCACGGGAAGGACCTGCGGCTGGTTCTGGTAGATGAAATGGGTGCGGACATCCGCTTTCGCTAGACCCGGCAAAGGCGATCGCTCAGGGCGTGCGGATAAGGCATTCACGACTTCGCCGCCCTGGCCATGAACAGCGCTGATGCACAATGCGAACAAGAGGATGGCCGCGGCCCTATGGAACTGCATCGATGCTATCGGAATTCATGTATCGGGTTGGATCGTTCCATCCAGGTACCGGTGCCAAACCTGTAGTATCGGTCGTAAGCCAAATGTCGATCATGCTACCCATGGCAATACGCCCCATGCTGTTGGAACCGGGAGATTGACGGAACAACCGAGCCAACGAGGAATCGATGCTGCTATTGCATCCCACACATTCCACGATGATCCCCAAGTTCAACGAAGCCATGTTCAAAACGGACTTCACCTCGTCGCTCGTAAGGCCGCGAAGCTCAGGCACAGGCACCCGTTCGCCATTGTCACCACTACCAAGGACCAGGGTTATCGCTTCGCCCTTTCGTATCCTGGTTTCCGCAACGATCGGCTCGCCTTTGTAGAGCTGATCCACCACGCAGTCGACACAAGGGTCGGGCTTGTATTGCAGTTCCTTCACCTTCAACCCGATGATCTCCAGTATGGACATGGCCTGACGCTTGGATAGATCGACCAGGCGTGGCATGTCGATCATCTTGGGCTGACTGGCATTGAGCACCAGGTAGACCTTGCGTTCGGGCTTCACTTCCACTCCCGCCTTCGGTGATTGGTCCACCACCGAACCTTTGGGCAGCTCCGGGATGTATACCGAGTCGATCACCATGGCTTCAAGTTCCCGCCCTTGAAGCATAGCCTCGGATTCCGCCAACGACAAGCCCGCCATATCGGGTACACGCATGGTGATGTTGTGCAGCGTGTAGAAGCGCAACCATAACCAACCTCCCAACAAAAGGAGGCCGAGCAAAAGAATGGGCAGGATGTAGCGTTTGAACACGTAAAGCGGACTTTCCCGGGAAGGGATCGTCAAAGTTAGCGAGATGCCGCTCAGCGAGTTGTTGTAAAGCGCGTCCGACTTTGCCTTTCTTTGCAGGGCAAATGAAATCCAGCAGTCCGTACTCTCGCCTTATCAATGTCCTTCGGCATTGGCATGCAAAACTTCGCCTATCAAGACTTAGCGGAAGACTGAAGGTTGACCCTGAAAAGAGTATTTTACTTTTCGCAAGTCCACGTGGAGGATCAACTTGGCTTGAAGAAATGTTGGCCACTATTCCAGGAACAACCACTATATGGGAGCCTTTCGACCAGGACCGGAATCCTGCATTCAAAAAGCTCGGTTTCTGGTGGCGGCAGCATATTCCTGAGGATGCTTCATGGCCCGAAGCTGAGACCCTCATCTCCGACCTACTTGCAGGTCGAATGCTCTCTCCATATTTGATACAGTCAACAAATACCAGCAGTTTGGAGAAGGCTGACAGACTGTTGATAAAAATTGTTCGAGGTGGAATGCTATTGCCTTGGATATGTAGCAAAAACAACATTCCCAAACCGGTACTGTTGGTGAGGCATCCCTGCGCGGTCATTGCATCAATGCTTCGTCATGGCGCTTGGTCAGCCTTGGATGGCAAACTACCCGAGCTGACTCCACACCGCTACGACAAGAGGATCCAGCAGGAACTGGAGCAACTCGGACCATTGGAAGGTGAATTGGATATGCTTACTGCGATATGGTGTTTGAACAATTCGGTCCCGCTTCTGCACGATAAAAATGATAGGGCCTGGGTTACCATCACCTACGAAGAGCTCGTCATGCGTACGGAAGATACTTTGCAGAAGATCTTCTCAGCATGGGGTATGGAAATCCCTCCCCAAGCATTGGTCATGGCACGAAAGCCAAGTAGGACAAGCGTTGGAGATGCTTCTGTTGTGGACCCGGTCGCACAACTCGCTGAATGGAAAAAAAAATTAACCCCACAACAAAGCTCCAGGATCTTGGAACTTGTTCGTCGGTCCGGGCTCGACTTGTACACCGATGAACTCTTACCACGGAAAAACTACACGGAATAACGTTATGCAGAAGGGTAGAACTTCTCTCATTGCCGTTGTTCGCGGTGGTTACTCCGGAGAATCCGTGATAAGCCACCAGAGTGCTGCGCGGATGATGCAGTCGCTAAGCACGGCGCGTTACCGCGGCGTATACATAACCGTTACCAGAGAAGGCTGGGCCTGCTCGGACCGTGATGAGCGGCCTCTTACGTTGGACAGATCAGCGCTGCTGGTGGACTTGGGGGAAGGATTGGAGCCTGTATCCGGGGCGCTCATTGCCATCCATGGAAGTCCTGGGGATAACGGTCTTCTGCAAGGATACTTGGACAT
>JBBEDG010000020.1:0-8511 GCA_040881405.1 Flavobacteriales bacterium
TTCACGCCAATGATGCGGTCGGCCATCGGCTCCAACTGCTTGAGCAGGAAGTTGGCCATGACCTTCAGGTCGGGTCGGGCACGGCCCAGGGTCTTTAATAAGGCCAGACCATCAATGGCCCCGTATGGATGGTTGGCAACAAAGACCAGTCCTCCTTCCCGCGGGATATGGGCCATATCACCTTCGGCCACATCGATGATCAGATCCAATTTGGTGAATACTCCATCCACGAAGTCCAGGTCATCCAAATGGCTGATATCGTTGTAGAAGCGATCGAGTCGCTTCAAGCCACTGACCTCCGTGAGGAGCGTGATGCGTGCATCACCGGGACGCATGTGGCTGGCCTTTGCCAGTTCAGCGGGATCGACCAATGGTTTCCTCGACACACATGCGAAGGTAATCGCCACCCGATAAGCTTTGGGAGGCCCTCGGATCTGTTCAACATCACTTCACAGGCACCCTACGCCCCCTTTGCCTCCATTCTGCATGGGGTCCTAAGCAGATCCTTAGATGTCCAGGATCCCGATGATGCGCTCGTTCATCAACTCTCCACCTGGATAGTTCCGGGTGTAGTCCATATTGATCCAATGGACACCATCGGCGTCCGTGTGATGGTACAGGGGAGCCTCACCCACTTCTTTAACGAAGAGCACCTTGCGGATAAGGAAGGCGGCACGCTCCAGTCGCTGGTCATCGCCAACACGCAGTTCTGGATAAACATGCCCGTCGGTACGCACCAGGCGAACCTGTCCCCCAATGGATTTGATCAGTGCGGCCATCAGTACCGCATGGTCGTCACAATCACCGGCCATCAATTCGATGCTTTCGGAAGGTGGCGCGAAATACTCCGCACCCTTCACATCGGAAACGTACTTCCACTTGCTGTTCACCTCCTTGAAGATGGAAAAGGATTGCACCAATGTGAACTCGTCGCTCCCGACCGGTGTGTCCGCGAAATTCGCTGTGGCCATGCGCACCGCAGTCCTGCGCACGACCGGATCATTGCCCACAGCAAGGGCGCGCAGTTCGTCCGCATCGCGGAAAGGATTGTTCCGGTTGGCTGCCATGGGCACCTGCTCCGTGCTTTTCCGAAGCGTGGCGAGCATGTCGGCATACCCACGGTAGGCGTCGCCGATGCTCCAAGTACCAAGAAGGGTTGTGACCGTTATGGCCAGCAGACCCATGATAAGCGCTGCATACACCTGTACCTGGAAGCGCTGTACAAGCACCAACACAGCACCAAGTAGAAGGGAAAACGTAAGGATATGGTCGAGCTTCAGCCCAGGGCCCACCGGCACCACCATCTCCGGTACGAACGGGTAGAGCATGATGAATAGAGGCAATGTGCCCAACAGGGAAACCAAGTACATCACCACGGTATGGGCAAGGCGGGCGCCTATGGGACCAGTGCCATGATGGCTTTGCTGTTGTGGTGACGCTGACCCCATCATACTCTTGTCGCAACGAACTTCATGCCGTGTTGGTTGACATGCTCACAGCATGAAGGTATGTTTTTGATCTTCACCTTGTGAACGATCCTGGGGCGGACCAAGTTCCAATATGGTTGGCGTTAACAGTCTTTAACGCCAACGAAAAATCCTGTGGGGGCAAGGCTTCCAGCACAATTATGTGCAGTCCAACGCCCAATGTGCATGCATCGTTGGGTCAAAGGCCTTGCCGGAGCCGATGATGCGGATAGTTTTGTCGCCCATGTTCCTGAAATACATGCATTTCCGTGTACTGATCCCTGCCATGTTCTGCGCGCTTGCAGCACAAGGCCAAGAGACCGTGCACGAGCCATACGGAGGACCCGACGAAGCCGACGCGTACTTGGAACTGGTGCATGAGAGCATTACAGTGGTTGATCCCGATCTCTTGTGGGACGTGAATGATTCGCTTTCCTTCATACCGGGATACGATCTCTATTGCCACTGGAATACCGATGCGATCTTCCATCTGCAGAAGGGCTTGGTGCCGGTTCACGATACACTCCGCTTGGTGCTAAGCCATGCTGATTGCGATCACGCATTACCATCCCCGGGCCATGTCACATCGCAATATGGTCCACGCAAGGGACGGATGCATTATGGCGTGGACCTGAAGCTCGAAACCGGTGATCCGGTAAGGTCCGCTTTCTCCGGCATGGTGCGGATATCGCGCTACAACCCTTCCTTCGGCCATGTGGTGGTGGTAAGGCACTACAACGGGCTTGAGACCCTTTACGCCCACTTGAGCAAGCGCTTGGTGGAACCAGGTACTATCATCGAAGCTGGCGATACCTTGGGATTAGGCGGTAATACCGGACGCAGCTACGGAAGTCACCTGCACTTCGAGGTGCGCTTCATGGACCAACCGATCGATCCAAGCGAGATATTCGATCTCGAGAACAACGAATTGAAGGCCAAGACCTTCGATCTGCATAAAGGGACATTCGAAGCCATCGCCAAGGCACGTGCTGTAGCCAGCGCGCGCAAATTCCATACGGTACGGAGTGGAGATACCCTATCGGCCATTGCCCGGCGATACGGTACCAGTGTGAACTCACTATGCAAAATGAACGGATTTCGTAGTACTTCGGTGATCCGTCCGGGACAGCGTGTGCGGTACAACTGACCGATCCCTGCACGGTAGATTGCCCTGCTTGCAGCACCGAGCCCAGGTCAGTTGGTTTGGGATCCTGGTCCGCTATTAAAGGGAAGTTCAGCCTTCGAAGTACCAAGAGCAGTTCTACGGGTAATGGCCGAAACCAATTCCTGGTTGTAGAACGGCGATAGGAAATGGATGTCGCCGTTACGCAGCCTTAGCAGCACGAGGTCGAGGCGTGCATCGGGCATACGGTCGGTCATCCTTCGGCCAATTCCCATCGTGTAAGAGGTAAGACCGATATCCAACGACGTGAATCGAACGGCCGACCTGGCCTCGCGACGGATCCGGAAGAACCCGCTGACCCCTTTTTTGCGAAGACCGCTAACTATGAACTCTCGCGCACCGGCCCTATCGATAAGGCTTACATCCAGCACTTCGGTCAAGGGTACCTCCACGCGCTGGCTTCTGTTCTGTAGAATGAGCTTTTCACCTTCGAGGGTATAAACTCCCCTACCGCTCAAGTCCCGGAGAATAGCTACTGCGAAGCCCGCGATCGCTAAGCCGATCATGATCGTGAGGATCATACTGGAGCCCGTACCTGCAAATGCAATTACCCCGATGAGCAGAGCGAAAGGCGTGGTCCAGAGCATTAGTATGGCGTTGTACCAATGCCTTCTGCTCTTGAACCGCTTGTTCGCCATTTGAAGGGCCTAAAGGTAACCGGCGCATAGTACAGGCCTGAACGAAGAAAAGCGGCCTAAAGGCCGCTTTTCGTGTACCGAAGGCGGGACTCGAACCCGCACAAGATCACTCTCACACGCCCCTGAAACGTGCGCGTCTACCAATTCCGCCACTTCGGTAAGTACGGGGCTTTCGCCCACAGGGGCCGCAAATATAGCAGTTCCACCCATATCGCGTGCTCCCACATGATCGCCGATGGTCCAGCATTGTGCTGACGTACGCACAACCAACCCGACCTATTTATAGGATCCTATAGTGGGGGACGATGCCTACGGAAGCACGAAGCCCCCGTCCCGAATGAACGGGACGAGGGCAACGTGACTCTTCAGATCGACCTCTGAACTACTTGGACACACCCTGTAACGCGCATCATTCTACTAGGGTTACACCGCACCGTGAAAAGCATATACGCACCAAAGAGTGGATACCATGCCATTCAGCCGATCCCCGGTGTGCGGGACCTGCGAAGGCATCCAGAACGCGGTCCATTTCGGTTGGCGATGGCTGGTCGCCTTAGTGCCCTCCGGAAGCACGAAGCCCCCATCCCGAATGAACGGGACGAGGGCGACGTGACTCTTCAGATTGACCTCTGAACTACTTGGACACACCCTGTAACGCACATCACGGAACGAGGGTTACAAGGACTCTCTAAAATCTTCGCCTCGATCGAGCCTTGGCTCGAGATGCGGTAGGAACCCCTATTGTCTGATGCTTGGAGGGTGCTGACCGATTATCCACCATGTAGCGATCATCGTATGGTATTCCACGATCTGTGTCACCGACATGGATCGAACGGTATCAGCTGATATCCGCCACATACGATCAATTCGCTTGGCCACTTCATCCTCCACCCTGAACATAGAAGAAGCTGGATGAAAAATGTCGGTCAAAGGACGAACTTAGCAGACCATCCTCGCCGTACAAGACCGGAAGCATGCTTTTCAACTCGATCGATTTCGCGATCTTCCTGCCACTGGTCTTCCTGCTCTATTGGACCGTTTTCGCACGTTCGCTCAAGGTGCAGAATCTGTTCCTGCTGTTCGTAAGTGCGGTATTTTATGCGTGGTGGGACTGGCGCTTCCTGGGCTTGGTGTTCTTCAGTGCCGCTGTGGACTACCATGTCGGGCGCGCGCTTGAACGTATTGATGCACCACGACATCGCAAGTTTCTTCTTGCTTTCAGCCTAGTTGCCAATCTGGGTATGCTCGGCTTCTTCAAGTACTACGATTTCTTCATCGTGAACTTCAACTCAGCGTTCACCCTGCTGGGTATGCCAATAGGATTGCGCACGTTAGGTGTACTACTCCCGGTAGGCATCAGCTTCTACACCTTCCAAACGCTCAGCTACACCATTGATCTTTACCGGAAGCGCATCACGGCATCACGCGATCCGGTGGGATTCTCCGCCTTCGTGCTCTTCTTCCCCCAGCTGGTGGCCGGGCCCATTGAGCGGGCCAGCGAACTCCTACCCCAATTCGAGCGACACCGAATATTCAATATGGCCCAGGCGCGTGATGGGCTACGGCAGATCCTCTGGGGACTTTTCAAGAAAGTGGTGATCGCGGACAACTGCGCGCGCTATGTGGACACCGTCTATACCGATCCAGGGATCATGGACGGAAGTACCGTGGCACTGGCCACCGCGTTGTTCGCATTCCAGATCTACGGTGACTTCAGTGGATACTCCGACATGGCCATCGGTACAGCGCGGCTGCTCGGGTTCACGCTCATGCGCAACTTCGCCTACCCCTATTTCTCGCGTGATATCGCCGAGTTCTGGCGACGCTGGCACATCAGCCTAAGCACTTGGTTCCGCGACTATGTGTACATACCGATCGGTGGAAGCCGTGGGACCAAGGCATTGCAGATCCGCAATGCGCTCATTGTGTTCGCAGTGAGCGGCTTCTGGCATGGTGCCTCTTGGAACTTCCTCATCTGGGGGCTCCTGAACGGGCTGTATTTCGTCCCCTTGGTGCTGGGGGGTAGGAACAGGACCAACATGGGCATCGTGGCCGAAGGGCAAAGGCTGCCCACCCTGCGCGAAGCTTGGGGCATGTTGACCACCTTCGTTCTGACTTGCATCGCGTGGGTATTCTTCCGCGCTTCGGACCTCACCACCGCCGTGGAAGCGTATCAAAGCATGCTATCCAGCAGCATGTTCGTCATTCCGGCAAAGATGTTTTCCGGTTTCATGGCCACCACCTTGTTTTCAGTGGCGGTGTTGCTCACCTTGGAGTGGTTCGGCCGAGAGCGACAATACGGGCTACAACTGGATGGCATGCTACCCAAATGGGGGCGTATCTGCATCTATTACGGTTTGGTCGCACTGATCATCGCGTTAGCTCCCATCACGGCAGCCACGTTCATCTACTTCCAGTTCTGATGGCACTGCGATTCCTTCTTCAGAGTTTTGGTTGGGCCATGCCCATAGCCATTGGACTTACTGGCTACCTGCTTTGGAACCGGGACTACATTCCCGCGCCACGCTACACCAGCAATATGGCCTTGAATGAACAGATATACCGTGTAGCGGGGATGCAGCAGCAAACAAGCATCATGGCCATAGGCTCGTCCATGACCTTGAACAATCTGGCCAGCACTCCCGTGGTGGACCACTTCGGAACCAGTGCGTATGTTAATGTTGGTGCTTGGGGAATGGGCGTGACGGAAACAGCCCAATTGGCCTCCGATCTGGTTGCCCGACTTGCCCCTTCCAAGGTCATCATCGTTACCAATCTCATGGACTTCCACAGCGGATCATCGCTCAGTGACGGGGAGGTCGAAGCGGTGCGCAAGTGCTTGGAGGACGGAGGAAGCATGCTGGACTATTTCCGCTATTGGGACGCTGCCTGGTTCTTGCGGCAGATGGACCTGAACCGTATCCGTTTCACAGACCGGGGCAACTACGAATTCCTTGGCTTCGATGAACATGGCGCTGCTACCCTTGAAGTTCCTCCGCACAGGATCCTGCGGTCGCGCTTCGATGAAAAGCCTCCTGCCGATGCGGACATCGACCATCACTGCTACGCCGTGTTGGATTCCTTGGCGATCTGGTTCCGCGAGCAGGATATCGAGCTTATCGTGCTTCAATCGCCCTACAGACAGGGACTGCTGACACCTGCATTGAAGGATATCAACGAGATACATGCGGCCCGGTTGCGGCAAATACTGGAGTCCTCGGGACACCAGTTCGTGAACGGCAACGCGCTGGAGTGGCCCGATAGCGTTTTCTACGACGCCAGCCATCTGGACCGCGCGGGTGCGGAGGCATTCACGCGCTGGACCTTAGAGCAATTGGAACGATAACGCGAACGGCGCGGTGATCATTCCCGGAGGAAGGTCACCGCGCCGTTCGAGCTTCAGGAACACTCAGTTCACATCGGGCAAGAAGCTGAAACGCTTGCCATAGTCCAGCATCTGCTCCAGGAAATCCTTGGGCTGTACAACACGGATGTCGGTGATATTACCCTGGGCATCGAGCACCGGCTCCAAATTCGGATTCACAAATCCACTGTAAGGAGCGCTCTTCACGTTCTCACTACGCTTCAGCACCTCGGCATGTATCTCCTGCTCCACCTTCACGCCGTAGGTCTCTATCAATGCCTTACCAGCTTCGTGATCACCTTGGCTCTTGATGCGTTGCACTTCGCGGAGCAGTTCGCCGAACAGGGCACGCAGTTTCTCGTGGTCGTTGATGCGCACATAGTGCTTGCCATCGCGCACGGCCAATTCCACGATACCTTGGGGTGCACCTTTCTCCAGCACCCATTTGCTCACCATCTGGCGATTGCGCATGTGGGCCTGTTGCACATTGTCGCCCAGCTTCAAGCGCCGCAGCTGGAGCATGAGTCCATTACGCAGGTAGCTCTCATATTCGGCCTTGGCCACATCGGGTGTGGAGACAAGTCCGATCTCCTGCATCTTGGGGTCCATGATGTAGTACAGGGCTACCAGGTCGGCGCGCGCCTCTTCCAGCGGGCTGGCGTAGTTCTTAAGCACGTCGGGATCCACTCCGGGCTCCAGCACACCACTGGCATGACCGATGACCTCGTGGAGGGCGGTGTGCAGTTTGCCTGCCAATGAGCCATGGGCCGTGGCACGCTCGCGCTCAGCATCGTCCCAAGCGAACTCCTTCATCATTTCGCCACCGCTGGCCTTCTCATAAGCCTCGCTGATGTTACCCAAGCTCACGCTCTTGCTGCCGTGCTTGGCCCTTATCCAGTCCGCGTTCGGCAGGTTGACACCGACGGGTGTGCTGGGGCTGGCATCGCCGGCCTCGCCCACCACATTGATGAAGTTGTAGGTGATCCCCACCACATCGGAACGCTTGTGCTTTGGAAGTATCGGGCTGTTCTCCTCGAACCATCCAGCGTAGTCCATCAGTACGCTCATGGTTGCGCTAGCCTCGGGGTCCTTCATCTGCACGATCACCTCGTAGCTGCCTTTCTTGCCCATGGGATCGTTGTACACTTCCACGAAGCCATGGATGAAGTCGATATCGCTGCTGGTGTCCTTCACCCACTCGATGTTGAACTCATCCCACTTCTTCAGGTCGCCGGTGGTATAGAAGTCGATAAGCAGGCCGATGGTCTTTTCCTGTTGGGGGTTGAGAGCAACGCCCTTTGCCAGCTCCAGCCAGTAAACCACTTTCACCAATGCTGGTCCATAAAGTCCGCCCACCTTCCAAACGGATTCCTGCACCCTGCCATCGGCCCCACGCACCACCTTGCTGTTGATGCCATAGCTCACGGGTTCATTGGCGTTGGCCTGCCCCATCGCTGCGTATAGCATCTCCACTTCCTTCTGGCTTACATCCTCGCCATAGAAGTTGATGGCACTGCCTAGCACTAGATCACGCTCCGCATCCTGGTTCACCTTTACGGCATCGATCTCCGGGTTGAACATGGCCTCCAGCACCTCGGCAGGCAAGCTGTGACCGACCTGAGCTAGACGCTCCTCGAACCAGCTGCGTGGGAAGGCGGGAATGAACTTGGCGTTGCTGTAGTGGTGGTGGATGCCGTTGGCGAACCACACCTGCTTGGCATAGGACATGAAGGCATCCCACTCCGCACCAGCATCCGCTTCGGTCCTTGCGGCCACAAGGGTTTCCAGCGCCCTGCGGATGCCCAGATTGTGGCGATAGTTCTGGTCCCACATGATGTCCCTTCCGGCAAGGCCGCTCAT
>JBBEDG010000021.1:0-8469 GCA_040881405.1 Flavobacteriales bacterium
TTCCACGTCCCAAAGCACGCCAATGCGGTCCATGAAGCCCAGACCGGCCTGGGCGTTGTAACCACCACCAAAAACAACTCCGCGCCGGTCCGTAATGAACCACTCATAGGCCCCGTACCACAAATAGGAACGGCCGTTGAAGGAGGTCACGTCATGCTTGTTCACACGTGTCATCACAGCAGAGAAGACCGGAAGGGTGAGTATCTCATAAATGAGCAAGGCGAAGCTCAGCAGCAAGGGCATGGTGAACAAGGACAGCGAATACAGTAGGCGTGTAGTGCGGATGATGCGCGTAACGAAGAGTATCGTCAAGATCAGGAAGGCCAGGAAGGAAAGTCGACTATTGATATTGACCATCAACGCGAGGTTCACCAGGTAGAAGGCCGACATTCCTAAAAAGCGCAGGGGCTTCCCTGTGAAGTCCTTGAATTGGAAAAGCAGCATGAGATTGATGATGGAAAGCAGATGTGACGCATCATACAAACCGCGCATGAAGGGGAAGCTGACACGACCCGGGAAGTAGTGTACCAGGTTACTGAAGCCCGCAGCGTAGCCAACGAAGTTCACCCCCATTAGGATGATGAGGCTCTTGAGGAACATACCCGGGAAGTCGAAGTCCTTGTTGTCCCGATTCACGATCTGCAGCACGATGGCCGCATTGAAGGGCGCGAAGAACATGATGGTCTGGCCCAAGGTATTCATGAGCAGGAATCCGGGGAAACCCTTGTAGAATGCCATCCACATGCCGGCCGTCATACTCACCAAAAAGGCCATGCCCAACCAATAGATACGGTTGACCATACGGATAGCATAGCCCCGGTAGATGAGGTCTATTCCATGGATGACAAGGATGAGCAGGAAGGGCGCCACCGAGAACAACTGCCCAGCACTGAAGGCGTAGCGCACACCCAGATAGAAGCCCACCCCGTAGAAGGGGAAGCCCAGCACGAACAGGGTGTTGATCAGGTTGCGCTTCGAGATCTCCAAGGCGTCGTGGTCCGTGGCTCCGGGTCCAAGATAGGGTGTGCGTAAAGCGCTTGGCGCAGTGCCGCCCTATGATCGGTCGCCGAAGCCGTTGATGCAGTTGTTGCGGTGGTAGTTGTCGAACTCGCGGAACATGGCCACGGCCTGCCGCGCAATTGCAGCGGGTGTGGCGAATTCGTCCACGAAACGGTAGAGGAAGAGTTGCATGCGATCGTGCCTACGGACCGATATGTCCTGCACGATGTTGCCGTAACGATCGTAGGGAAGTATCTCGATACAACCTGCGGCATGGGCCGTGGGTAGGAGCATGTTGCTGCCATGTACGCCCACCACGATCTGGCTGGCGGCATAGGCTTCCACCCAAGCGCGCTCCACACGTTCGTCCATTTGCTTGGTGCGGAGATCGGTGGCCACATCGGCCAGGCCACCACCCTCGGAGAGCCCCACCACGGTGAAGCGCGCTTCGGGTATCGCTTTACGGATGCGTCGTATGGACTTACGGATCAAGCGGTCCTGCGCTGCCACATACCAACGACCAAGGCTTTGCTTCAGCCCTAGCTTGTTCATTACCCGGTACAGGAATTTACCTGCTGGGGTGGCGAACCAAAGCCGGTCCTCGCGGGCCACGAAGGTGATGTGTGCCGGCCTGCTGGTGAATTCCTCGATAGGGAAGGCGGCGACACCGGTAAAAGCCTCGATTTCGATGGTCGCGAAGACAGGATGAGCGTAGCCGCGTGCGAGCTGCACCGTATCGTACCGTAGCAGTTGATGCTGTACGAACCGGTCGATGCCCGAGTACCAGCCCTGCATGCGGCCCAAGCGCAGATCCACGACCCAAGCTTCAGCAACACCTTTCGGAACCAACCATTGGAACATGCGGGGCACGATCACGATGAGGCCTTTGTCCGGATACCGCTGCAGGTAGTGGGCTGCATTGTAAAGCTTCAGCAATACGTGGCCGTAGAGGAAATCAATGGTATTCAGGATAACGACATCCTTGCTCTCGCGATAGACGACACGTTCCACAGGAATATCCTCGTCAACCTTGCTGGCGTAACCCTTCATCAGCGGAACATGGATCCACGCCAAACCTGGATCCGCCTCGAAAAGCTCGCCGTTCCTTTTGTTGATGGCCATGGCATGGTCCACCGCGAACCCGACGGGTACATCCTGCAGGAACTCCGCTTGGCAAGCGGTACAGCGTGCATCGGCGAGCACATGGATACCTGGAAAAAGTACTCGCTCGACAACGATCCCATGCATTCCACACGAAGGACAGGATCGCCCGGTCAGTACCTCGGGCTTCAGCGGTACCAGATGTCGATCGTTCACAGCTGTGCTCATTTCACATTGCGGATGCGCCAGAAGGTGAGCATGCCCAGGCACATCCATTTGAGATTCTGGCGTGTGTTGCGGAAGAGCAGATCCATGAGGAAGATGCTCACTGTAAAGGAACCGATGGTGGCCCAAATGGCACCGATCGCCTTGAACGGAGGGATCAGGAAATAGTTCATCGTGATGTTGAGCACCGCCCCTACCACAGCGGTCATCAGTGAGTATTTGAACAGGCTCTCATTGGTGATGAAGCTGGCCTTGCCCACACCCATGTTGGTGAACAAGAGGCGGATCGCGAAAAGGGAAAGCAGGAAGCCGGCAGGGCGATACTCCTCACCAAAGAGGAAGACCATGATCGGCTCCGCCATGAAGTAGAGTGGAATGGATGTGATCAGGAACATCAGGAACATCAGGCGGTATTGGTTCAGCAAGCGATCACCATAGAGTTCCTCGCCCTGCACCTTTGCCCGCGTGATGGCAGGGGCTAGCGAGCGCTGCACTATCACCGGCAGGAAGCCGAGCGCTTCGATCATTTTAAGCGCATTCGAATACTGACCCACCTCGGCATTGGCCGCAGCATCGCCCACCCTGCTACGAAGCACATCGAAGATCATCACTTGGTCGATCTTGGCCTGCACATAGAGCGCCATTCCGTAGATCACCAAGGGCCATGACTGTCCCAACAGGTAGGAGGCCATGGTACGGGAGTAGCGCCAAGCGCGGATCAGCGTGCCATCGCGCCTGTACATGATCACATATCCGATGGCCAGCAGAAGACCTTCGAGGACATACACCCAAGCGAACCAGATCAGTGGTGCTTCGATGAGTACCATGGCCACCTTGAAGCCAGCGCTTACGAAGACCTGGACCATCTGCACCACAACGGTCTCGCGCGAACGCACGTGGGCCATGAAGTACCAGTCGATCACCCCGAAGGGACGCAGCAGCTCAGCGGCACCGATGACGATGACCAAGGTGGCGGTAAGGCCGTCCATGCCGCGCAACAGGGAAGCGATGGCCACTAGCAGCACCAATATCACTGAACCGAAGAACTTGATCACCGCTGATGTACCCAAGAGTTCGTCGCGGCGCTCGGGGTTCTTGACCAAGTCGCGTACCACGATCTCGTCCAAGCCCATGGTGGTAAGGGCGAAGAAGAGACCCACGAAACCGGTTGCATAGTTGAGCTGCCCGAAGAGTTCCGGACCCAGATAGCGTGCTACCAGGATACCCGTACCAAGGACCACCACCAAGCGGACCACTCGCTCCAGCAGCAGCCAGGAAGTATTGGCGAAGTACTTCTTGAAGCCTGCGCTGCGGAGCATTCCGTACTACGGGCTTACTTGGTGTAATAGCCGTAGCCCGCGCCGTAGCCCGCACCGACCTTAACATCGTTCAGGATAAGATCGATGCGTTCCACCTTCTTCTCCTTGTACATGTCGTTTATCAATCGCAGCGCTCCTCGGCGTGTATAGCCTTGGCGCACAACGTAAAGGGTAAGATCCACATGGCGCATGATGATCACGAATTCGCTCACCAGCCCCATCGGAGAAGCATCCACGACCACATGGTCGTACTGGGATCTTAGCTCGCGGAAAAGTGCTTCCATGGCCGGAAGCTCCACCAACTCCAGCGGATTGGGTGGAATGGGACCCGCTGTGATCACATCGAGACCCGGTATATCCGTCTTTTGAACGATATCGTTCAATGCGCATTCACCGATCAGGTAGGTGGACAAGCCCTTCCCGCCTTTCATATCCAAGGTTTCCGCTACACGGGGCCTGCGCATGTCCGCATCAACAAGAACAACACGTTTGCCGCTCAATGCCATTACTGTGGACAAATTCAACGCGCAAAAGGTCTTTCCTTCCCCACTTGTGGAACTGGTGAAGCCCACCACCTGACGTTGAGCCGTGGAATTGAGGTACTGCATATTGATACGCGCAGTGCGGAACGACTCGGCCAACAAGGATTTGGGTTCGTCCGGAAGCACACGTTTGCGCTTTGTTCCGGGAATGGTGGCAAGGACCGGGATCGCCGAAAGGCGCTTCAACTGATCGACGTCGGTGACCGTATCGTTGAAGAAATCACGGATCAGTATGATGATGACCGGAATCGCCAGTGCGACAAGCAAAGCGATGATCATGACCATCTTACGCGCTGGCTTCACCGCCTTGCCTGCCACGTTCAAAGCCTCATCCACTACATATTTGTCCACTTGGTCGCTCGCGATGGCGATACCGGCCTCCGCCTGTTTCTCCATCAAGTAATTGTAGAGGCTCTCGCTCAACTTGAACTTGCGCGCGATGTTGCCAAGCTTGCGCTCGTTCTCCGGCAACTGGCTGAACTGGTAGTTCATCTTGGACAGGTTCCTGTCCACTTCGGCCAAGCTGATGTCCACTTGGTCCACCAAGCTTTCCGCGGTCTGCGCCAGGGATGAGGACAAGTTCTTGAGCTTACGCTCCATGGCAATGACCGTGGGATTGCTCTTCACGGTGGTGATGTTCAATGCTGCAAGCTCCGCAGAAAGCCGTGTGATCTCGAGCACAAGGTTGTTCAATACGGGATCATCGATACCCGACGAAGAAGGGGCCGGCACGTTACGCAGATCGCTCTGGCTACGGATCTTCTCCATGATGGAATTGCAGTACTGCCTGCGACTTAGGAGCATGGAACGTTCGCGCTCCAAGCGGCTTCGTTCCTGGAAAAGCGCATCCGATGTGGTAGTGGCGCTCATCATGCCACCGCTCGCGCCTCGGAATCCTTCCATGGATGTCTCCACCCGGCGCAGGGAGTCGGATACGATACCGATCTGATCCTCGATGAAATTGATCGTCTTGATACCCTTCTGTTGCCGACGGTACCACTCTCCTTCGATGTAGGTCTCAAGCAGCTTGTTGATGTACAGCTTTTCCTTGGCCACAACCTGACCTACTGTGGATACATGCACTATGCTGCTTTCATCGCTTACCGGTGCTGCCATGGTCTTGGCCCGGTATTCCGCCACAAGCGCATCCAAACTGTTGATCGTGAAGTGGTGCGACACTCCAGGCCCATACTGCCGGTCCTCTGGGAACTCGATCGTGAAGCTCATGCCCTCGGCAACGAATGGTTCACCGATCTTCGCCACCTGATCCACCGAATAGCCGATGATGAAATCCTCCAGTTCGGTCTGCTTCTGCACGTTGTACAAGGGCGCATATTCCGCCTCGGCCTTCACGCGGTAGGTTCCAGCTTTCTTATCCACTTCCACGTGGATGGGTATGCCATACACCTGGACCGCAACGGTATCAAGGGAGATATAGAATGGAGGATACTCGTACTTCTCGGAGGTGAGGTAGTTCTTCGTCTCAAAGTAGGAGATACCGAAATCCAAGCGCTTCAGCGTCTTGGTCACATTGGAATAGCTGGTGAGCACCGCAACCTGATCCTCGATGTCGGAATTCCCACCAAGGAGCGATGATCCCTTCAGGAATTCTTCGCTCTTACCAAGCTTATCGCGCCCTTTGTCGCTCATGAGAATGACCGCCCGGACGAGATACTCCTTGGGCGTGACCATGATGTAGGCGTAGCCCAAGCCTAGGCAGAGAAGGACCGTGATGGCGAACCACCACCACTTGCTCAATACCTTGCTGAAGATCGCCTTAAGATCGATCGTATCTCCTGCGGGTGGCGCGCTCATTGGTTGTTCTGGATAAGAGAGAAGACCACTGCCGCTGTGCTCAGAGTGGAAAGGAACACAACGAATATCTCCACGTTCAATCGACTGGCGCGGGCCTTCAGCACCGGAACATACAACACATCGTTCGGTAGCAAATAGTAATACTCCGAACTCAGCACCTGCGTGTCCGACAGGTCAACATAGATGGCCTGAACGCCCCGGTCACTCTGACGCATCAAGGTCACGTGGGTCTTGTCCGCGAATTCATCCGGTCCGCCGGCCATGGCCAGTGCCTCCAGAATGGTTATCTGGTTGTTGAAGATGAAGTAGGAGCCCGGTCGGCTTACCCCACCCAGTACGCTCACCCTGAAACTCACCATCTTCAAGATGACCGTGGCATTGGTGAAATACTCATTGATCTTGCGTTGCACCAGTTCCTGGGCCTCGCCGACCGTTAGGCCCTGAACCTTTATCTTCCCTACTGTGGGCAGCTGCACATGGCCGTTCTTGTCCACCGAGAATCCGTTCACATACAGCGATGCATCGCTCACGGCCTGGAACGCGTTCATGGCCTCCACATTGAAGTATTGGTGGGTCTTTTCATCCAGCCCCATCACCCGAATGGAGAGCACATCGTTCACCTGGATGCGGTACTCGAACTTTCGGTTCTCGAAAAGCTTGCTTGCCCCGGTTGTCAGCGACTGGTCATTCAGGTAGTTGATGGACCGCTTGCCCACACATCCTCCCAACATCAGGACAAGGATGAGTCCTGTAACAAGCTTGTTCAGCGTGATCATGCGCAATGCTTTCATGGACCGGTATCGACAACCACTCTATTGGAGCCGCAATACCGGAGTTGGTAAGATCTCCAAAGATACGCGCGGGGGTTGCCTACGGTTACGTCCCTGGCCATATCCAACAAAGGAAAGCCCCCCGTTGCAGCGGGGGGCCTCCTCGTGTAGCCCGTAGGGGAATCGAACCCCTGTTTCATCCGTGAAAGGGACGCGTCCTAACCCCTAGACGAACGGGCCATCATGATGTTCCCTAAATCCTTTCGGGCTTAGGGGTCGCAAATGTAATGAACTGCCCCGCATACGGCCAAATACCTTTAGTCAAGATCTTCCAGATCCGCTTGGAAGCGGAAGCCAAGACGCTTGCCGGTGCTCATTTGCTGGTTGGCGTAAAGCTGCTTCAACTCGCTCACCGACACTTGCTCCACTTGGTCATAAGGTGGGGCGAGCAGGTCGAAATCCAGTACGTGGTCGATCACCGTGTAGAGCATCTCGCGCAGGCGCTCGCGTTCGATAACAGCCTCCTGAAGGTTGTTGTACAGGAAGCCCAGGCGACGCTTACCCTGCATGAAGTAATGGCCCTCCTTGTTCAGGAGCAGGCGAGCCACCAGATACCCGATATCGCGTTCCCGGTCATACTTCATGGAATCGCTCAGGAAGTTGTAGATGTTGATGACACCGAAGTATCCGCGGAGCGGGTCGTCCTCCAAATAGCTGGACTTCCATAGCGGGTGGCTTTGGTCCAGCTTGAAGACATTGGTGTGCATGTTGAAGACGATCAGATCCCCAGCCACCTTGAGTTCGAAGGTGGTGGTGCTTTTATCCGTGTGTACCACGGTGAGACGCTCGTCCGTGATCTTCACCTGCTCCGCAAGGTCAGCAGCTATCTCCTGTACCACCTCCTTCATCAACTTGAAGAGGACCGTGGTGCTGGCGTACACATCCTGCTTCATGCAGGATTTTGTGCGCAACATCCGCAGTACTGTATCGCGGGAAGCCTTGGGTGCCTGTTCCTGTGCCATCAGTATGCTCTTGCGAAGATCACCCTGCGCTCGCTGGGCTTTCCGGTCACCATGCATGCACCTGGCGTGCTGTCACCCTCGAGCGGTATGCAACGGATGGTCGCCTTGGTCTCCTCCTTCACGCGGGACTCCGTCTCGGCTGTGCCATCCCAATGGGCAAGGATGAAACCGCCCTTTTCGATCTCTTCCTTGAACTCGGTGTAGCTGTTCACAGCTCGTGTGCCGTTCTCTCGCATGGCCAAGGCCTTTTGGTACAGGTTGTCCTGGATCGCCTGCAACAAGTGTTCGACCTTGTCCGCGATGTCCACCACCTGCATCACCTGCTTCTCCAAAGTGTCGCGACGGGCCACTTCCACGGTACCATTCTCCATATCGCGTGGACCTATGGCAATGCGAACGGGATAACCCTTGAACTCGTACTCCGCGAATTTCCATCCGGGTTTGCGCTTGTCGTCATCGTCGAATTTCACGGTGATCCCTTTGGCGCGCAGGGCATCCAACATAGGCTTGGCATATGCACGGATGGCCTCCAATTGTTCCTCGTTCTTGGCAATTGGGACCATGGCGACCTGGACCGGCGCCAGCTTGGGGGGAAGTACCAAGCCATGGTCATCGCTGTGGGTCATGATCAGCGCGCCCATGAGGCGTGTTGATACACCCCAGCTGGTGGCCCAAA
>JBBEDG010000022.1:0-8457 GCA_040881405.1 Flavobacteriales bacterium
AGCCGGGTGAAGATCCGCCGCGTGAAACTGGACATCTATGAGGAGTTCCAGGCCAAGGACGAGAAGGTGCGCCTGCAATACGCCAGCAAACATGCCCAAGTGAGCAATTACTGGAAGTACTTCATCGGTCAGCAGCGCGGGCTGAAGCGCCTGGGCGTTTACGACAAGAAGAAGAAGCAGGAGGATGAATTGATGGCATGGGTGAACGCGGATCCCAAGCGCAAGGAACAATACGGCGAGATCATCACCCTGTTGGAGAATGGCTACAATGAGCGCGCGAAATTCGAGAAGGCCAGTGTGTACATGCAGGAGGCAGCGTTCGGCAGCGAAATGGTGATCCTCGGTTTCCGCATGTACGGCCTGTTGAACCAACTGCGTACAGACCCCAAGGATGCCGCCAAAGTGAGCGCCAACGTGGCCGCCGCGCAGGCCGCCGCCGATGCCTTCTGGAAGGACTACAACCCACCCACCGACGAGAAGGTGACGGCCAACATGTTCCGCCTGATCGGACAGGATGTGGAGAAGGACCTGCAGCCATCGGTGATCAAGACCATCGAGACGAAATTCAAAGGCAACTACGAGGCTTGGGCCAAAGCGGTGTTCAGCACCAGCATCCTCACCGACCGCAAGCGCTTGGACGCATTCCTGGCCAAGCCGAGCTTGAAAGTAATGGAGAAGGACCTCGGGGTGCAGACCTCCGAGAGCTGCCTCAACCACTTCCGCGCCTTCCTTGGCCCAGCCATCGGCGCCAGCGAAGCGAACATCGAGAAAGGCTACCGCCTGATGGTGGCCGCCATGCGCGAAATGCAGCCCGAGAAGCAGTGGTACCCCAACGCCAACAGCACCATGCGTCTCACCTACGGACAGGTGGGAAGCTACGTGCCCGCCGATGCCATGCACTACAAGCATGTGACCACCGCGAACGGCATATTGGAGAAGGAGGACCCCAGCAACGACGAGTTCATCGTACCTGCCAGGCAGAAGGAATTGCTGCAGAACAAGGACTACGGCCGCTACGCGGATGAGAATGGCGAGCTGATCGTGTGCTTCATCAGTGGTAACGACATCACCGGTGGCAACAGTGGAAGCCCAGTGCTGAATGCCAATGGCGAACTCATCGGCATCGCATTCGATGGCAACTGGGAAGCCATGAGCGGCGACATCGCCTTCGAACCCGAGCTACAGCGTACCATCAGCGTGGACATCCGCTACGTGCTTTGGACCATCGACAAGCTGGCCGGTGCCAAACACCTCGTTGATGAGATGACCTTGGTGGAGCGCAAGAAGGAAGAGGTGAAGGCTGAAGTGCCTGCTGTGGAGGTGCAGCCCGCTTCCAAGACACCTGTGAAGAAGTAGATCCTACTGATCGCACTAAGCGAGCGGCGCCTGGAGATCCCAGGCGCCGCTTTGCGTTCGGGGGAGACTGGTGTTATTGCGTACCTTAGGATGAACCTTTGAAAAGGCACCTTACGTCGGACCTGCACGCAGTGGACCGATCAGAACCGTGAATGGACGGGAATGGACGGACATATCTGCCGTCGCATTCACGTCCATTCCCGTCCATTCACAGTTGAAAAGGATCAGCCTGGGGTCTTTACGAACCTGTATCCTCGCAAGGCTCGCAGCTTGGACACGGAAATCATAAGATCAGATCAATGCATCACCACAGCCTTCAGGCGGACCGGGACCGAGTTGGCCTTCAGCGCCATCCACTCCACGATGTAGGTCCCGGCGGCCCAGGCCTTGGTATCCAATACCGCGTCCGTACCATCCATGCGCTGGCGCCACACTTCGGCACCCGTGCTGCTGCGCACGGTAAGCATGCCTCCAGAGGCAGCACTACGCACGTGCAAGCGATCGTCCGCCGGGGAAGGCCACATGCGCAGCGATGCTCCTTCGCGTTCATCGATGCCGATGGTTGGGCTTCCGCATACGCATTGGCTATCGTACACGGCATCGCTGGTAGCGGGTTCACCATCATCGCAAGGCGTTCCAGGCAGAGCATCGCCACCAACCGTACCGGCGCAATCCGCCATTTGCACACCGCTGCTTAGGGCCATTGCTCCGAGCGACAAGTCGTGATAGGATCCTGACGGCGTACTAAGCAAACGAACGGCCCGAACCATGTACCGCACACCAGGTTGGAAGGGGGAGGTAGCCGTGTAGCTCGTTCCGCTCACGGGTTCAGGGGTCACACGCTCCATGGTCCGTGCGTCCTCGTCGATGCGGTAGATCAGGTAACCATCAACACTGTCGGGTGAAGCTTCCCAGCTGAACGCGGCGTACCACTGCTCGTTGGTGGCCACAAGACCCGTGGGAGGTGCGGTATAGCGCATGCGCACAGAAGGGTCGCCCATGAGGCCCAGATGTACGCGCCCCATGTTCTGGCCCTGCCAACCACCGTTCGCTAGGGTGTAGTCCGAATTGCTGTTGTTCAGGGTCCGCAAAGCGCAATACCCGATTGGTTCGCCCATGGCCATGGGGTGCAGGAACCAGTTGGGCATACCGCTCCATACGTGTGCAAGGGCATTCCCCTTGGCCAACAGGGCACGCAAGTAATTGTCGGGGTTATCCCAATCCCCGAAGTAGCTGCCAATGGAAAGGTTGAAGACCCCACCCCGCGTGCTATTGTTCAACTGCGGTGTGCTGAGTCCGCTTTCGATGCCCAGGAAAGGCGAAGCACCACTGCCTTGTATACCAGCTCCGGCTTGGAATGCGATGAGCACATCATTGGCTTGGTAATAGGGGGCGAAAGGCTGCGAGCCGTCCAGTTGCACAATGGAATCGGCGCCCACGGCCGGGGCCATGGACATGTGCGCCGAAACCGCGAGCGGATAGTTGGTCCACTGCAGATCATCCTTGATGACGGCGCGGTCGGGCACACGGAAGGCAGCTGTTTTATAGGCATGCGCCTTGGCGAGGTAGGCCTCCAGCAGCTCCACTTCGCTTTCCGCGAATGCAGGCAAGCGTGAAAGATCAACTCTTCCCACCTGCAGTTCCAGCGCACTGGGGAAGCTGTTCTGGTCGAACTTGCCATCACCGGGCACATTGTGGTTCCAGGTCCAATTGGATGCCATGGAATTGACGGTGACATCCGTCCAGATGCCATCCAGCTCACCGTAGTAACCATCGCAAGCCCAAGAGCCGTTGTGGAAGCTGTGGCCATCGGGTGCTTGGTTGCCACTGTAGGGCACAGCCACGTGGCCAAGCAGGTATACCGACTTCACACGTGTGGGATCCGCAGCATGGATGGCAGCGATCTGTGCGCGAACGCTCGGTGGCGTGTCGCTGGCCTCCACCACCAAACGTTCCACGAACCAACCGTCACCAAGAAGATCCTCCTGCAATTGGGCAACGGAGGCAGGTAGCGCTGCAATGAGCGAAGACTCAACCACAAGGATCATTACACCGCGTTCTTCCACTGGTGGCAGGGCAATGCCCGAGCTTGCATAGCCGTTGCCGGTTCCAGAACTACCAGTGCGGGACACCTTGTATTCGTAGGCCACGCCTTCCATTGCGCTCATGTCCGTATAGGAAGTGGCAGAGGCGGGTAAGGTGGCCAAGGCTGCATCCCAGGTAGTGGCCCCATGCAAGCGACGCTGCACCGAATAGCTGGTAGCACCTGTAACGGCAGGCCACTGCAGGCGAATGCCTCCTTCGCCGGGCACAATGCCTGCCGTAACCTGCACAGCACGGCTTTCGGAAAGACTTTGACCCTCACTCCCGCAGGAGAACAGGACCAGCGACAGGGCAAGGAAAAGGAAGCGCAATTCGGTGAGGAGAATGTTCATGGATGGATCCCGCGATGCGAATATCGTGCAACCAGCATAGGCTTGTCCAACGCGATGATGCGTGAAGCTGGGGAAGGCAAGGATACACCGGTCAGCATGAACGGGTAAAGCCTGGATGTGTAGAGATCATGCCACAGGCTTCACAAGCTGCGCAAGGCTTCCCGCGCGCTCAAGGGCGAAAGCTTCCGGGTCGCCACAAAGGCACGCACCGCCTCGGGCTCCGTTCGGCCGTATTGCCGCAATGCCCAGCCGATCGCCTTAAGGATGAAGAAATTCGTGTGGCCCACATGCCTCTCAATGTTGCCGAAGAGCAGCGCCTGATCGGTTTCGTGCCTCCACTTCAATGGAAACAGGATGGATGTGCGGACTAGCCACATGTCCTCGCTGCCCACCCAGCGCTCGTTCCAATACGGCATCTCTTTCGGGTAGCGCTTCAGTACCACGCCGACCACGTTGGTCGCCAGGGCATCCACGGTATCCCACCAACTTTTTGTGGTGATGAGTTCCTCCAGCAAAGGCAGGTGCTCGGGGCCGAGCTTTTTCGCATGCATCACAAGGAGATCGACCGCCATGTAGTGCCACTCGCGTTCGGGCTGTGCGAAAGCCGATCGGGCGATGGCGGGCAGTTCCGCGAACGTCGCTTTACCCTGTTCCGCAAGAAGCGCCTTCAGCAGGGCACGCCGCTCCACGGTCTTCACACCGAAGAAGGGTGCGACGTCCTTCATGTAGGCGCGCATCGCCGCTGCATTGGCAGCATCGGCCTTTGCCGCGAAGCGCTCCGCCAAGGGTTCCAGATAGGGGTGCATCTTCCAGAATGGGATCAAGAATACGCTGTTGATGCCGACAGGACCATACTCATGGGTCCATTACGTGCGCGCCCCTGCCCTAACTTATCCTTGGCAGATACCTGCAGGGAAGCGTTATGACTCTGTTCGCATTTCCCTTGTATTGGATCGCCTTTGAAACCTGTACTACGCATCAACCGGTAGAGGGCTTAACCCTCTTTGCCACTCCCCCCCTTGCGGGCAAGGCCGCCGAAGTAACCACCACCTGACGGGCCGGATGTGAAGAAGCTGATGAACAAGGCGATGTAGCTAAGATAAAAGAGCGACTGGAAACAGATGATCAGCTTGCCGTACCCGGATACCGGGAAGAAATCGCCGAAGCCGATCGTGCTGGTCACAACAAAACTGGTATAGAGCGCATCGCTCCAGTGCAAGAACGGCTGATTGAAATATTGGCCCCGAAAATGGATCACCCCAAAAGCGAATACCACTTCCAGGTAATTGATGAAGATCAGAAGCTTGGTGCGCCTGTACGACCGTGGCGAAGGCAGCGCATCGGAGGCAAAGATCATGGTGGGTATGTACAAGACTGTTTCCAGCATCATCCAGATCATCAGTGCGAATGGCCAGAGCATATCTTCCCACTGGAACAGCAGCACAGCAAGGGGAAAGGAAGTCTTCAGTAGCACATAGACCTCAGTGGTCAGGTCCTGCACAGCATTACCTTGCCTCCAAAAGAGGTGTCGGATGTAAGTTCCGGGAAAAAGGAACTGGGACAACGCAAGACACAGGCGTACGACCTTTTCCAAACCGGCGTCTTCTTCGTACGTATTGTTCCAGATCGCCAACACGTTCTCCCAACGTTTTCGCAAGGTGCTGTGCAGAGCCTCACCCGGTTGGGTCGGGCGGCCGAGGAAAAGTTGACGTGCTCGTTTGGACATGTATACTACTCTGAATGCAAGATATGCCCACAAAGGACGATGAGAACCCATTATCGCTTGCCACACGCACCATTGGTTTCGAAAATAGGCGTGTGGATCGCGTTGCGCCACACATGATGCAGCAGTGCCTTTAATGGTCCACTGGCAATGAAATTGGGAATGACAGACACCTAGCCCGGTACCTTTACCACCATGCCCATCGGCGTTGAACACATCATTCTGATCGGCTCGCTCTTGCTTCTGGCCAGCATATTGGCCAGTAAGACCAGCGGGCGTTTGGGTGTGCCTTCGCTCCTGTTGTTCATGGGCGTTGGCATGCTGGTAGGTAACGATGGACTGGACATCATCGACTTCCAGGATGCAGGTCTTGCACAATTCCTGGGGATAGTCGCTTTGGTCTTCATCCTCTTCAGCGGTGGCATGGATACGCGCTTGGAAAGTGTGCGCCCGGTGCTCTTGCGTGGAATGAGCCTGAGCACGGTAGGCGTACTGCTGACGGCGGCCATCGTTGGCCTTAGCGTGCCCCTGTTCACCGACCTGAATTGGAAGGAAGGGCTGCTGCTCGGGGCCATCATATCCAGTACCGATGCAGCGGCCGTGTTCACCATACTGCGCAGCAAAGGCATGGGCCTGAAGGGTAACCTGCGCCAAACACTGGAACTCGAGAGCGGCAGCAACGACCCCATGGCCTACTTCCTCACCACGGCATTGCTCACCCTCTTGACCAAGGCCGATGCTTCCCCTTGGGAGTTGGTGCCCATGTTCTTCATCCAAATGAGCGTGGGCGGCGCGATGGGCTGGGGCATGGGCATGCTCACCACCCGTGTGATCAACCGCATCAAGCTGGACTTCGAAGGTCTTTATCCTGTGCTACTCCTGGCCCTGGTGATGCTGACCTTCGCCGCCACCGATGCCTTGGGCGGAAACGGCTTCCTGGCCGTGTATATCGCTGGCATAATGCTCGGCAACGACGATTTCATCCACAAGAAAAGCCTGATCCGCTTCTACGATGGCCAGGCCTGGCTGATGCAGATCGTGATGTTCCTGACGCTGGGTCTGCTGGTGAATCCCAGCGATATCGTGCCGGTCATCGGGGCTGGTGTCGGAATCTCCTTCGTTCTGATGTTCGTGGCCCGGCCGATCGCCGTGTTCCTCT
The DNA here is from genome assembly GCA_040881405.1 of Flavobacteriales bacterium. Taxonomy (GTDB): domain Bacteria; phylum Bacteroidota; class Bacteroidia; order Flavobacteriales_F; family PHOS-HE28; genus PHOS-HE28. Next base: position 6,674 of record JBBEDG010000022.1, read on the forward strand.
CTCTTTCCCCATTCGGCGTAAGTCGCGCTCGCAAGGTGATGATCTCATGGGTTGGTCTGCGTGGCGCCGTACCGATCATCTTCGCCACCTACCCCATGGTGGCAGGGCTTGAACACGCCGGTCTCATCTTCAACATCGTATTCTTCATCGTACTCACCTCCGTGCTGCTGCAAGGGACCACCCTGCCGCTGATGACACGATGGCTCGATCTGGAGCGCCCTGAATCCGCACGCCCTCCATCGCCTTACGATATGGAGATCAGCGATGAATTACGCGGCGAACTGCGGCGACTCCATGTTCCTGCCAAGAGCCCCGCGATCGGCAAGACCATGATCGAACTGCACTTCCCGTTGGGGGTGCTCACCACGCGCATCGAACGAAACGGCGTGCACATTTTCCCCTCTGGAAGTACCCGCGTACAAGCCGAGGACCGGCTTACAGTGATCACCTCCAAACCGCGTGCATTGGACGCATTGGCTAAACGTTGGCAAATGGGCTATCTGGCACCCGAGCAAGGCAATGCGCCAGCTAATGGCCCTACCCCATAGGTCCAGGAAAAGCATACCGGGCATTCCGCCCAAGCGCCGGGCAACGGTCCAAGAACCGGTGCATGAACGTGGCATAGGCAACCCAAAAAGCTCTTGAAGGGTCATGTTCCTGCAAGTTCATCGTTCCGGGGCTGCATCTGCATTCAAGGAAAGGCATGGAAATGTGCCCGGAAGAGTTCCAATCCACCCGTGTCAGGTCGTACTTTCGATAAGGCGTAGCATAGCAGGATCAATGAACCAGACCAACCCTTCAACCCAGAACGTGTGCGAGCGTTGGCATGTTTCGCTTCGCTCAGGGATCCTTTCGGTACTTCTATTCATGGGCTTTCTGGCCCACGGTCAGCAGTTCAACATCACCGCAGGTTCAGGGACAAGCTGCTCCGGCGTGATCGAGGATTCCGGCGGTCCAACAGCCGAGTATGGCAACAACGAGAACTTCACGTTCGTCATCTGCCCCGATGTTGCGGGCAATGTGATCTACCTCACTTGGTTCATCTTCGATCTCAGCACACAGGGACCCAATCCTCCGGACCGCTTGACCATCTACGATGGTGACAATACCGGCGCCACCTCATTGGGGACTTACAGCGGCAACGACCTTCAAAACCTGGTGGTCAGTGGATCGGTCTTCAACACTTCGGGCTGCCTCACGCTGGTGTTCCAATCCAACGGTGCGGGTACCGGGAATTTCGCCGCAGGATTCCAATGCACCATACCCTGCCTTAATCCAACAGCGGTAGCCACCATGCCCGAAGCTGTACCAGCCTTGATCTGCCAGGGTGAGACCGTGACCTTCAACGGAAGCGGCTCCACAGCACAGGGGACCAATACCATCGTGCAGTACCTCTGGGATTTCGATGATGGAACCTTGGACAGCACAAGCGGACCGATCGTGAGCCACACCTTCACAGAGCCCGGAGAACATGTGGTGCAGCTCTTTGTGTTCGATGACAATGACTGCCGCAACCTGAACCTGGTGGACCTTCAGATCCTGGTGAGCACCACACCGAACTTCTCGCTTACGAGCGAAAGTGTGGAGACCTGCTTCGGTGCTACGGTGACCATTACCGGTGAGGCGGAACCCACCACTTGGACGGGCATACCCGATGCGAACTTCGGGGAAGGGATATTCCTGCCCGACGATGTAGGGCTACCCTTCACATCCACGCTCACCTTCGAACAGTTCAGTTCAGGGCAGACCGTTACCAACATGTCCGACATCCTATCGGTGTGTAT
>JBBEDG010000023.1:0-8438 GCA_040881405.1 Flavobacteriales bacterium
CTGGCCGCGCAGCGTGCTGCAATACGTTTCACCGAGCGCATCATGGGCGTGAACGAGGATAGGGCCGTGTATGCCATGCTCGTGGAAGACCTTGGCGTAGCTGATAAGTTGGTGGAGGTATCGGTGCATACGGTCGATGCTGTGGCAGGCACGCTCACCTACGTGGCCGGCACCGGTGCTGAACCCATGGACCGATCCCCACGTCCACTGGGCAATGGTATTGCGGCCGAGGTAGTGCGCCGGCGGGTGCCACGATGCACCCATGACCTGCGTGAACAAGAGCACCAGGCCTTGGATGAGCACCGTTTCCTGCTGATGGTGCCCGTGGTGTGCGACGGTGAGACCACGGCCATCATCCACTGTGAGGCCAAGGGAGCTCCATCCAGTACTGAACGCATACAAGAGCTTCCGATCAAACTGGCCACCCTCACAGCCATGAAACTGATGCAGGTGCGCTCGTTCCAGGCCGCACGCCTGCAGGACATGCGCTACCGCAGGGTGATAGCCAACATGGACCTGGGTTTGATCGAGGTGGACCTCGACCATCGCATCACCACCGTGAACGAAAAGCTCTGCAGCATGACCGGTTGGTCGAAGCATGATCTGGTCGGGCGCCAACTATTCGAGATCGACGGTGTGCGGGCCTCGTTGGAGGTCTTCGCCGTGAAACGGGAGGCCCGAAGCAAGGGCATTTCGGATGCCTTCGAGGCCACGGTCAACATACGGTCCGGCGAGGAGCGCCACTGGTTCGTAAGCGGTGCTCCGCAGACCGATGCCGAAGGCCGCTACACCGGTTCGGTGAGCGTGATCCTTGATATCACCGACAGGCGGCGCATGGAGCGCGAACTCATCGATGCCAACATCAAGGCGGGTGAGGCCCTACAGACCAAGGAGCTGTTCCTGGCCAACATGAGCCACGAAATGCGCACCCCAATGAATGCCATTGTTGGCCTGTGCAGCGAAATGCTGCGCGAGGAGACCGATACCGTACAGCGGGATCGCTTGGGCGCCGTGATCACGGCAGGTAACAACCTCATGAAGCTCATGAACGACCTGCTCGATGCGTCGCGCGCTGCCATGGGCATGATCCAGCTGGAACAGGTGCCCTTGGACCCTGCCGCCTGTGTGCACCAGGTGAAAATGGTGATGCGTCCCATGGCGCTGCAAAAGGGCCTCACAATGAGCTGCCGGATCGATCCCGCAGCGCACGGCCTGCTGTTGGGTGATGTACGCCGATTGGACCAACTGTTGCTGAACCTCATGGGCAATGCGCTCAAATTCACCGTGCAGGGAGGGGTGGAACTGGTGCTCGATGTACTGGAAAGCACTTCGACCCATCAGCGTTTGCGGTTCACCGTGCGCGACACCGGTGTGGGTATCGATCCCCGCTTCATGCCGCACCTGTTCGAACCCTTCTCCCGCGATCCGGCGCTCGTGGGTAAGGCCATTGAAGGTACCGGTCTGGGCTTGAGCATCTGCAAGCACCTCGTGGACCTGATGCAAGGCGAGATACGTGTGAACAGCAACCTGGGGAAGGGGACCGAGGTGATCGTGGAGCTTGGCTTCCCGATCATCACTGAAGGGTGTGGAACGGTCGTGGATGAGCCCGACCAGATTCTCCGCCATCCGATCCCAGGCATGCGCATCCTGCTGGTGGAGGACAGTGCCTTCAATCGCATGGTCGTTAAGTCCATGCTCACAGGCCTTGGTGTTACCATCGATGAAGCGGAGCAGGGCGCAGAGGCCCTGTCCATGATGTGCCGCAATGCTTACGACGTTGTACTGCTGGACCTGCGCATGCCGCTGATGGATGGCCACGAGTTCATCCGTGTGTTGCGCCACGATCTGCGGACGGAAGTGCCCGTGGTGGTCCTTACCGCCGGTGATGACAACGAACAGGAATTGCTGGACCAAGGAATGAACGTTGTTCTACGAAAGCCGCTGGACCGCACCCGCCTGTTGAATACACTGGCAGGCTGTGTTAAGCAGGCTGGTGGACCGGGGGGGTGGGCACCCGATCGATCCGACGGCGAGGTGCGCTTCGATACTGCCATGGTCCATGAACTGGTGGGTGGCGACGCAGCCCTGTTCCGCGAAGTGATCGCTGCATTCCTGAAGGATGCGCCGCAGAACATGGCTGGCTTGTGCCAAGCACTTGGGTTAGGGGACATGTCGCGCATCGCTGAAGTGGCCCATCGCCTGCGCCCTTCGGTGCGCATGCTGAACATGGTGGATGTGCTGGACCAGGTGGATGGGCTTGTGGCCATGGGCAGGCATCCCCGATCCCCTGGCTTCGTTGCAACAGCGGTGTTAGCATTGGTGCGCCAGTTGCGCGCGGTGTGCGGCGAACTTCAACGGGTGCATGGCGAACAATGAAAACGCCAGTGTGGTTGATACGTCCTACCATTTGATCGCCAAGCAGGAATGAAGGACGCACCAGTGCTCTCCGAAATGGGAAGGTTGCGCACGCTGATCGTGGAGGATGATCCCGTGCAACGGGTCGTAACGCGCGGTCATGTGGAACGGCTACCGGCTCTCCAGCTCGTGGGTATGGTGCCCGATGTGAAGGAGGCTGAGCACTTCATCAACGAAGGCGACATCGACCTGCTCATACTCGATATCGGACTGCCGGGTGAAAGCGGATACCAGTTCTTGCAGCGCCTTCCCACAGCGCCCGCTACCATCGTCACCACGGCCGATCCAGGCAATGCGCTCGAAGGATTCGAGCACGGTGTGGTGGACCTGCTGGTGAAGCCCTTCTCCTTTGAACGTTTCGTGCAGGCCGCGCAACGGGCGGGCAACAGCATCTTCGCAAAACAGCCTGTTGATAATGCGACCCCCACGATCGTGCAGGCCCCCACCATTTGTCTGGCGTGTGGACGCCGCTTGGTAACCCTGCCCGTTGCTGACATTCTCGTCGCGGAGGCACTGGGGAATCATGTTAAAGTGCACACGCGCAATGAGCGCCTGTTGGCCACGGTCACCATGAAGGCTATCGAGCGTGAGCTCGAGGGCCACGGCTTCGTTCGGATCCATCGACGGTTCATCGTGGCCGGTAGCGCTGTGGAGTCCGTTATTGGCACACATGTGATAACCCCACTTGGTGCATTTCCTGTGGGTAACTTGTATCGGCGCTCTGTGCTGGAGTTGCTTGCAACGCGTGATAGGGCAGGAGAGAAGGAGACCGCTCCGTGAAGCTTGGTAGTGCCTCTACATATGGGCAGGGTATGGGGTCGGAAGCGGGTATTCAACACACGCTTTCGTTCCATATCCCAACATTCGCTCGGTGTATCCCACGTCTCCTTGTGTCACACTCTGCGGCCCGTACTGTTCGCACAATACCGCGAGAAGCTGGGCGGATCGGGAAGCATAATGTCGCACAGGCATCTTGCCTGTGCTCATACACAGGCGGGTCCGATACGTATCGGACGCCTGTGCGACATTATCAGCCATATTTGATCGCGTGGATCCACACTTCCTCGCGCTTCTCCTCTTCTTCGGCATCGCCGTGCTCTACAGCAGCGTCGGCCACGCAGGTGCGAGTGGTTACTTGGCGATCATGGCCCTGCTTGAGTTCGCGCCGGAGAGCATCAAGCCCACGTCATTGGTGCTCAACATCGCTGTTGCCGGCATTGCCAGTTGGCGCTACCTGCGTGCCGGTTGTTTCAGATGGAATGTGTTCTGGCCAGTCGCGGTGGTCGCCTTGCCCATGGCCTTTCTGGGTGGCGCATTGCAACTTCCCGCACCGGCCTTCAAGCTCGTGGCCGGGCTGTTCCTCCTGGCTTCCGCAGTGCTGATGGGTTCGCGTGCGATCAGCAGCCCGGCCGAGGTTGACGTGCGCAACATGCCACGCTGGGCCAGCGCCTTGGTAGGTGTGCCGGTGGGCTTGCTCTCGGGCATCATCGGTGTGGGGGGCGGCATCTTTCTTTCGCCCATCCTCATCGCCGGGCGTTGGGCTGCACTGCGTCATGTGTCGGGGATAGCGGCCCTGTTCATCCTAGTGAACTCCATTGCGGGACTGCTGGGTCGATCCACCGCTGATCTCTCGCTGGAACCTTACCTGCCGTGGTGGCTGATCGCTGTGGTGGTCGGTGGCGCCATCGGATCGCAGCTCGGTGTTTCACGTTTCGGTACACGCGCCATATTGGTCGCCTTGTTCCTAGTACTCTTTACTGCCGGAGTGAAGATGCTGGTGGTAGGTTGATGCGGGTATTTCAATTTTCTGATCATCTGATCGTCTGATCGTCTGATCTTCGTCCGATACTTATCGGACCCATGACAAACCCCTGGCACGACATCTCACCCGGCGAGCACGCCCCGCAACGCGTGAACGCGATCATCGAGATCCCCAAGGACAGCAAGGGGAAGTACGAGCTGCACAAGGAAAGCGGACTGCTGATGTTGGATCGTGCGCTCTTCAGTGCGGTACATTACCCGGCCAACTACGGCTTCATCCCGCGCACGTACTGCGACGATAACGACCCGCTGGGCATCCTGGTGCTCACCAGCCTCACGCTGCCGCACCTGTGTTTGGTGGATGCAACAGTGATCGGCGTAATGCGCATGGTTGACCAAGGCGAGGCCGACGACAAGATCATCGCGGTAGCGACCTTCGATGAAAGCGTTAACCACATCAAGGATATCAGCGACCTCGCCCCGCATACCGAGAAGCAGATCCTGCGCTTCTTCATGGACTACAAGACCTTGGAAGGGAAGGAGGTGAAGGTGGAGAAGTTCCTTGGCAGGGAAGAGGCCTTGCGCATTGTGCAGGAGAGTATTGAGCTGTATGTGCGGACCTTTGGCGCATGAACAAGTTGGTGCAGCGGAAGAGCAATATGCGTAGGAACTGGCTTATCGCAGGGCTGGTTGTGTTGGCGCTGGTGGTGGCGGGCGGAATTGCTGCCGACCGATTTCTCAAAGGCAAGAAACATCCTGGCGTCTTCCACATGGTGGGGCAGGTGGCACGCAACTACCCCAAGAGTTGGAACGCCGAGCCGCCCCATGCAAGCTTGGTGGTGAGCGAGAAGAACTACGCACGCATCGTCGCCGTGGTGGATTCTGCGCGTGCTAGGGGCGTGATCCTTTCCGAAGGCAACGACTACGTGAAAGGCAAGTTCGCCGATGCCGATGGCACCTTCAAAGTGAAGCTGCGTATCAAGGGCAAGATGACCGACCACGTGAGCGGTCACAAGTGGTCCTTCCGAGTGATCTCCCGCGATGGGGGGGACTTTTTGGGTATGCGGCGCTTCAGTCTGCAACACCCCGGTACACGCGGTTACCTCACCGATTGGCTAAGCCACCGCATGATGCGTGCGGAAGGACTTGTGGCCGTTCGCTTCGGCTACTGCACCTTGGACCTCAACGGCGAGGACCTTGGTGTGTACAACTACGAGGAACATTTCGGGCAGGAATTGCTGGACCACAACAAGCGGCCACGCGGTCCCATCCTACGCTTCGATCCCGAGGAGTTCTGGCAGAAACGTTTGGCCTGGATGCGCGACGAGGCGGTGGAGCCCGGAATGGGTGATTACCAGACCGCGAGGATCGATGCCTACGACACCAAGGAGATCATGGCCGACAGTGTGCGTAAGGCGGAGTTCGATACGGCAGTTGCGCGCATCGATCGTTTCCGCAGTGGTGAGCTTCCTGCCAGTGCGGTGTTCAACGCCGACCTCATCGCGCGTCACCTGGCACACAATGATCTGGTCGGAGGCTTCCGCAGCCTGGATTGGAGCGATGTGAAGCTGTACTACAACCCCGAAAGCGGCTTGGTTGAACCCATCAGCTACGAGAGTTTCAGCGGTTTCCCCACCGAAGAGCTCGTTGGTGCGCATCGCTTGTATGGCCCCTTCAAAGCGAGCGATGAGCTGCATACCCAATGGCTGAAGGACACCGTGGTCTTCAAGCTGTACATCCACCACTTGGAGCGCTTCGCCCGCAAGGAGTACCTCGACAGCACTTTCGTTGCACTTGCGCCGGCCTTGGACAGTGCGAGCGCGATACTGTACGCGGAGTTCCCGTGGAAGGAGCTGGACCGTTCGGTGTATTACCGCAACCAGGAGATCATTCGAACCTTGCTCGAAGAGGGCGCACAGCTGGAGGCGAGTTGGTCGGCTACTGAGCAAGGAGTGCAGTTGAAGCTCAGTGCAACTTCTTCGTTGCCCTTGGTGCTCGAAAGCCTTACCGCAAAGGATGGTACGGTGCTGGACCTCGGCGGTCCTGTGCTGCTCTACGCGGCCAATTCCAAAGGTGGTACGCGCACCGTGAAGCGGGATCTTCCGATCGTACAGGATGTAAACGGCGCGATATTGCAGTACCGAATTCCAGGGTCCTCGGTCCTGCGGAAGAAGCAGCTCTGAAGTGCAGTGGCGAGCTACGCTTTCAACCCAAGCTTAACGTTACCGTGACCCTCGCGGAAATAGTCCCCGGTAGCTTTGTGCCATGCAAAGAATACCAGAAACAACGCCAGTTACAGCTATCGTGGAGGACGAGATCCTAAGCCCGGAGAGTTATGTGTTCGTGGCGTTGATGAGTGTGGAGGAAGGGCCGAACAAGGCGAGTTTCCTGCGTTTGACCCGGACAGCTGTTCCGGAGTTTTCCGAGGCATTGTCCTCAGCTGGATAACAGCGGCGGAATTGTACTTGGGGCCTGGCAAGCGTTCATCGCACATCCCCCAAAACCGAACAGCTTCCTTCAAGCCATTTGCAGGCCCGAAGGAAGCTGTCGCATTCAGGAGGCATTGCCTCCATGGGTTATCAGTTCCGCACCAAACGCTTCACGATACGTTCGCCGTTCTGCACGCCACGCAGTTCCACGAAGTAAACGCCGGGTGCCAGGGTGCTCACATCGATCGTGGTGCGCTCGCTGAAGAGCATGCCGCCACCGACAGCCGCTCCGCTCACATCCATCACGTTGACGAGGTATGTTGCATTGTCGTTCACGTAGATGGACACTTCAGCAGTTGCGGGGTTCGGGTGCAGCAGTACATCCGGACGCGCAGGTGTTACGGGCTCCAAGTCCTCCACCGACACCGAGAGTGCAGGGCCGTACACCGGCAGCGTGATGTTGCTGGGGTGCTGCGGCGCGAAGTGGATGCTGTTCACCGCCACACGTGGCTCCATCTCCTGACCTTCGTAGGTGTAGGTCTTGCCATCGTTCGGCTGCCTGCGGAAGAACTCGCCGGGCATGATGGGCAGGTTCGGATTCACCTGGTAACGCGTCCAGTTGCTGCTCGAGATCAGCACCTTGATCCGGTGGCCCACGCCGAAGGTGTAAGCGATCGGGAGCATCTCGAATTCGTACTCGTATAGCTGCCCGATCTCGATGTTGTTGAATGGGATCTGGTCGATGGGGTGCGGGTAGTTCTGGTCGCTTTCCGGGTTGTTCAGCAAGGCCTTCGCGTAGTCCTTCGCACGGGCATTCACCGAACCTTCCACCACGAAATACTCCCGGCCATCGGGGTAAACATCCAGTATGCGCACGAAGAAGTCGGTGTCGGTAGGTCCATCCGTTAGACCATCGATATTGCTCGTTGCCCAGAGCTGCGCGGTGGGGAAACCAACGATGCACAAGGAATCCTCCGTGATCGGCTCCGTGGTGAATTGGATCACGCCTTCGCGCTCCATGGTGGTATTGATGTACAACGAGTCCGCCAAGTTGAACTGCCCTTGGCTATCGCGCAGACCATCCGGTGTCCTTACGATCATATTGCCACCGCCGATGGTGCGGATCGGGTCGTTGGGGTCATGCACGTACAGCTGTGATCCCTCATCTGTTGTGGGAGCGAAGTAATCCGCGCTGCCATCGTTGTGCAGGTAAAGAGTGCGGCGTTGGATCGGATCGGTAGGCGTGCCTTCGGGCAAGGGGAAGGTCTCCGCGGAGAGCCAGTAGCTGCCCAAGGCCGAGTTGCCGAATTCCGGGTCATCGTTCGGCCCGATCACATACAAGCGCACGTTGGGCACATCGTTCTCATCGAGGAAATCGCGGAATGGAATTCCGTTGATCTCCTCACCGGATATACCTGGGATGATGGGACCCAAGGGAATTGCCGGCAGGTCGATCATGGTCGATCCATTGCCCAGCAAAGGCACCTCCCAGATCAATTCGCCGGTGAGGCCGGTAACCGGGTCGGTACCCGCCAACACGCGCAGCAACTCATCGAACTGCAAACGCAGCGTATCGGCCGGAACACGCAAACGCAGATAGGCTGTGCCTGCGAAAGGAATGGGGACCTCCGAAAGGATCACGGGGTTGTTGGATGGCGGCAGGACGAACACCGGCTCGCGGTACTCGTAACCATTGCCATCGCAGCGGTAGTTCAAGTTGTAGCGGAACCAGCTGAGCACCTCCGAATTGATGGCACGGTCGATGGGTAGATCAGGACCGCTGAAGTCAGCGAAGTTGATCCCTACCACATCGGTCACGTTGTCCGGATAGGT
>JBBEDG010000024.1:0-8395 GCA_040881405.1 Flavobacteriales bacterium
TAGTCCTTACGCTCGGTTGACAAGCGGCCCCTCGACTCCGCTCGGGAGCTTGTCAGACCAGGGACTTCACTCCGTTTCGCGAAATTCTTCAAGTACGCCAACGCTCGCTGTAGTCCTTACGCTCGGTTGACAAGCGGCCCCTCGACTCCGCTCGGGAGCTTGTCATACCAGCTCCACATCAAAAAGATCCGCCAGCTCCAGCTTCAGCCTTTTCTTCACCTCTTCGATATCCACCAGCCCACCCAGCTCCTTGGCCATGCAGGTAACGCCCTTGTCGGAGATGCCGCAGGGCACGATGTTCTCGAAGTAGCCGAGGTCGGTGTTCACGTTAAAGGCGAAGCCGTGCATGGTGACCCAGCGGCTTGCGCGGATGCCGAAGGCGCAGATCTTCCGGGCTTTGAATGGATCGGTCCAGTCGAGCCACACGCCGGTCAGGCCTTCGATGCGGCCGGCCTTGATGCCGTAAGCTTCCAGCGTGCCGATGACCGCTTCTTCCAAAGTGCGTAGGAAACGGTGGATGTCCGTGAAGTGGTGATCGAGGTCGAAGATGGGGTAACCTACGATCTGCCCCGGGCCGTGGTAGGTGATGTCGCCGCCGCGATCGATGGGAAAGAACTGCACGCCCTTCTCACGCATCTCCGCTTCGTTGAGCAACAGGTGACTTTGCTTGCCGCTCTTGCCCAGTGTGTACACGTGTGGGTGCTCGCAGAAGAGCAGATGATCCTGCGTAAGTACCTGAACCTCGTCGGGTGCCTTGCGGTTGGCGATCTTCAGGTCGATAGTCTCCTTGAAGAGGCGCGTCTGCAAGTCCCACGCGGTGGCGTAGTCGATGAGGCCGAGGTCGCGGTAGTTGACTTTTCTCACAGGGGCAAAGGTCGGGGAAGAGTGGCGAGTGGCGAGTGCCCGCCCACAAAGGCCAACACGCTGAGTGGCGAGTGAATGCCACCACCGGAACGCTTATCGTTCGGGGGCATTCATTCGCCACTCACTACTCGCCACTATTTCACTTCCGCCAGCTTCCCCTTCAGCATATTGATCACTGCGATCTCGCTGGGGTCCACGCCTTTCTTCTGTGCCCAGTACAGGCTTACCCAGTCGCCCAGGTTGATCAGGTAAAGTTGACGCGCGAAGCCGGTATCGCCCTTGCTCCACACTTCGTGGATGTGCGGTGTGTATTGCTCGAAGATGCCTTTGTTGATCTCCATTCGCATCTGCGTGCGTTCATGGTCTTCCTTGTGGCGGAAGATCACTACGCCGATATCGTCCTTGCCACCGGCCCAGCCCACGAGTTCGTTGTGGTTCATTTCGGGTATCGCATGGTGCCAGCAGAGCTCCTTGCTGTTCTCGTTCACCTGTTGGCGGAAACGGATGCTCACGGCCTCGGTGTTGGCTTCGCTGTAGATCACCAAGCGCTTGCCCACGAGCTTTTCGGTGAGCTCCATGGCGGCTTTCTTGATGTCCTCCTTGTCATCGGCCAGCATGTTGGCGGCGGTGTTTATCGCTCCTTCAAAGCCATCGCCGATAATGCCGAAATGATGCAGAATGAAGAACTGCTGCACCATCGAATAGGCCAACATGGTGCGCGGCGGGTTGCCGCCAGGGATGATAATATGATCCAGTCCCTTCGCCTTGGCGATCTCCAGCATGGTACCACCGCTGGTGACCACCACTACACGGGCGCCCTTGTTCAGCGCCTGCTCCATTGCGGCGAGGGTCTCCTCGGTATTGCCACTGTAGCTGCACGCGATAACCAGGCTCTTATGGTTCACATAGCCGGGCAGGTAGTAGTTGTTGTACACCTCGATGGGGCACTTGGCCTCCTTCTGCACCAACTGCGCCGCGATGCGACCGCCGATACCGCTTCCGCCCAGGCCTGTAACGACCACGTTGCTGTACGGCCCGCCGGGGGCCTTCAACGTGGCCTTCCGGCCGATCTCCAGTGCTTCCTTGAGTTGTTTCGGGAAGGCTTCGATGAGTTGCTGCATGCGTTGTACGCCGAATAGCGCGTAGGCGTTGGGTTGGTAAGTGGGTGCGAAATTAGGGCCGTGCTACGCAGGATGGTGGCTCCGGGTTGTAGCCATTGATCCAGCGGAGTATTTTCGGGACGTGAGCATGGGCGGAAAGCCGGGTAGGCCTTTCCTCTCAGGAGACCACATGTCCACTGAAAAATCTTGGAACAAGCAAGAGTGTTCCGAACCTATCTGGTCCGGGAAGAGGCCGAAGCATTGGCAGAAAAGCTGGTCCACCTCGGGCTTCATGCCGAGTTCGAAGACAATTCTTCCGCCCAGGACCCACTTTTTTCGGGATCGGTTCTGCCTTCGTTCCACGTACTGCTTCCCACGTCAGAGTTCGAACATGCCCAAGAAATGCTGAGGGAGGATACGAAAGGGTTCCTTGAAGAACTTCCTTCTGACCATTATCTCCATGAGTTCAGTGATGCGGAGTTGATGGATGTCCTGCTCCGACCGGAAGAGTGGAGTATCGAAGATGTGTCCAGCGCACAGCAGATCCTGGGTCGGCGCGGAAAAGTGGTCCCGGACGAGCTTATCGCAGCCGCACGCGCAACGCGCATTCAAGACCTACGGGAGCCAGCCCCTCCACAGACGGCTTTCATCGTGCTGGGCTATGTGTCAGCTTTGCTTGGCGGGCTTTTGGGCATTGCGATCGGCTGGTACATCAACACCGCAATGAAGACATTGCCCAATGGTGAACGTGTGCCGGTATACAGGGTCGAAGATCGTCGACATGCTGCAAGACTGTTCGCGCTCGGGGTGATCGTTGCACTGATCCTCCTCACCTATCGGGTCGTAGTGATCTTGATCCGATAAGTACTCGTTGGCCCGGTATCTTCGCGGCCTATCTGCCGCAGGCAGACTCCATTTTCCGAGCATTTCCCCATGTCGTCCCACACCCCATCCGAACAGGAGCTCCACCGCCGCGAGGCGCTTACCAAGCTCCGCGCGCTCGGCATCGAGCCTTTCCCTGCTGCTGAATTCCCCGTTACCCACAGCGCGAAGCTGGTGAAGGAGCAGTACAAGGAAAATGCCCCCTCCGGCTCCCCCATCGGAGGAGGGGAGGAGCAGCCGGAAGCCAACGTAGTATTGGCCGGAAGGCTCATGAGCGTGCGCATCATGGGCAAGGCCAGCTTCGCGGTGTTGCGCGATGGCAGTGGCGACCAGCAGATCTACATCAACCGCGACGAGATCGCGCCCGGCGAGGACAAGACCCTGTACAACGAAGTCTTCAAGAAGCTCCTACACCTCGGCGACTTCATCGGCGTGAAGGGTTTCATGTTCGTTACGCAGACCGGCGAACTCACCCTGCATGTGAAGGAGTTGACCGTGTTGGCGAAGAGCCTGCGCCCGCTACCCGTGGTGAAGACAGACGACGAGGGCAACGTACACGATGCCTTCGTGGACCCCGAGCTGCGCTACCGCATGCGCTACGTGGACCTGATCGTGAACCCCGGTGTGAAGGAGACTTTCTTGAAGCGCACACGGGTGTTCAACGCTATGCGTTCCGCCTTTCAGGATGCCGGTTACCTCGAAGTGGATACGCCCGTATTACAGCCCATTCCCGGTGGTGCTGCCGCGCGTCCTTTCGAGACGCACCACAACGCGCTCGACGTCCCTTTCTTCCTTCGCATCGCCAACGAGCTCTACCTGAAGCGCCTCATCGTGGGCGGCTTCGATGGCGTGTTCGAGTTCAGCCGCAACTTCCGCAACGAGGGCATGGACCGCACCCACAACCCGGAGTTCACGGTGATGGAATTGTACGTGGCCTACAAGGACTACCACTGGATGATGAACTTCATCGAGGGTGTGTTCCGCGAGGTGGCCACCGCCGCCAACGGTTCGCCCACGGCGCAGTTCCAGGGCAAAACGATCGACTTCGGAACACCCTTCAAACGCATCACCATGTGTGGCGCCATCGAAGAGAAGATCGGCCTCAACGTGTTGGACATGGAGGAGGAGGACGTCCGCGCACTGTGCATGAAGCACAAGATCGATGTGGCTCCCAACATGGGCAAGGGCAAGTTGATCGACGAGCTCTTCAGCGAGTTGGTGCAGCCCGAATTGATCCAGCCCACCTTCGTGATGGACTTCCCGCTGGAGATGAGCCCTCTCTGCAAGAAGCACCGCGACGATGATCGCCTCACCGAGCGGTTCGAACTCTACGTGGCCGGCTTCGAGGTGGGCAACGCCTACAGCGAACTCAACGATCCCATCGATCAGCGCGAACGTTTCGAGGAGCAAGTGAAGTTGATGGAGCGCGGCGACGACGAGGCCATGTTCATCGATCAGGATTTCCTGCGCGCTCTGGAATACGGCATGCCGCCTACTTCAGGCATCGGCATCGGCATGGACAGGTTGGTAATGCTATTGACCGACAACCCTGCGATCCAGGAGGTGCTGTTGTTCCCGCAGATGCGACCGGAACGGTTTGAGTAATGTCGCACAGGCATCTTGCCTGTGCCCGATGACTATACGAACGACCGTTACCGGACCACGCTGCTGGCGTATGATCTAATGGGGTAAACGTGTTCCGCCAAGGTTGTGTCGACGTACGAGGATCTGTACATTTGCACGTACAACATCCCGTACGCCATGATCGCCATACCAATCAGTTCCCTGCGTGAAAAGCTGAAGACCTACCTTGACCGGGTATCCAAGTCTTTGGATGTGATCGTAGTGCCACGCGGCAGCAACGAGGACGATGCTGTCGTCATCATGTCGATCAAGGAATACAACGCGCTCACCGAGACCGGCCACCTGCTGGCTACTGCAAAGAACCGCGAACGCCTGCGGGCATCGATCGCGGAGTTGGAGTCCGGTAAGACCATCGCGCCCAAGGAATTCAACAAGAAGCGCTGACGGAGATGGCGCTTCGCGTGGAATTCACTCCCACAGGCTGGGAGGACTACTGCCATTGGGTGGAGGCGGACACACAAATGGTGGAGCGCATCCATGAACTGATCAAAGACATCGGGCGTGACCCGTTCAAGGGCTTGGGGAAACCAGAACCATTGCGTCACGATCTGGCAGGCTTCTGGTCGCGGCGGATAACTGGCGAACACCGCTTGGTCTATGCCGTTGGCGGAGATAAGAAGGAGCGTAAAGTGACCGTGCTTATGTGCCGGTACCACTACGATCGCTGATCTTGCCTGCTCCAGGAAAAGAGATCACGTCATGATCCATGCAGCGCATTGAGCATCCTCTGTTGGTTCTGACCCCGCGTCCATGGAAATGGCTGGGGGTGTTGGTCATTGGGCTCGTGCTGGGATCTGGGGGTTGGCTGATGGTCACCGACCCCGACGACACCTCCAAGGTCGGGATGGGGTGGTTCTGCATGGTCATCTTCGGATCTGTGGCCTTGGTGGCGATCATTCAATTGATCCCCGGTTCATCGCGTGTGGTGGTCACCTCGAAGGGGCTCTATCAGACAGCGCTTTACCGGCGAAGCTTCTTCGCCTGGGCCGACATCGAGCGCTTCGGTGTATCAGAATGGACCCAATGGCATGGACCGTTCAGGCAGCGGCATCGGCAGGTGGGCATCCGTTTCAATAAAGACAGCGCTGTAAGAAAAAAATGGGGGCGGTCCACCATGCTCGCCGAAACACTTGTGGGCTACCACGGAGCACTACCGGACAACTACGGCTACAAGCATCAGGAGCTTGCGGACCTGCTGAACAGCTACCTCGAAGCGCACAGGAACGAGCGTTAAGCAACAGTCACGCAACTACTGTCGGTCGTTCTCATTCCCATTCTAGTTTCGAGAACGTGTGGCCTGTTCGAGCCTTGTTCGATCGTCCTGATCTCAAGTACTTTTCTTCCAGGTCGAAGGGCAGGAGCGGTTTGATCTGCTCTAGGGTCATTCGGAACTTATCGTCCGCCCGTTCAAACGGAAAGTATAGCTCAGGACTGCACGCACAACTCCGGGAAAGCCAGACCAACAAGCTCGACCGTTGTTCTTGTCCTGGTATCTCCGCCCCTGTTGTTGGGTCCAGCAGGTTGAAGTAGAAGGTCAATACCAGTTCAATGGGCCCATAGGAAGATCTCGGCCACGGTTGTCCGTGTATCAGATGGTCGATCGCCTTTTGAAGATCGATCGCATCCAGTTCCCACTTGGTCTTTGTGTCCTGACTTGGTAGGCCGCTGGGATATGCAAATGATATAGGCGCGGTCAGACCCTTGCCGAAGAGTCCTTCCAATTCTTGGATCAGCTGGCCAGAGGTGTTGTTATCCGCACCTCCTTGCGCCTCTGCATACGCGGTCAGCGATATCCGTGTTGGCTGTTGCGGGTCGGCGGTCGTACAGTTGGTCAGGAACCTGCGCACATTCTCCCAAGCAAGTTCGATCTTCCGCCCACCGTGAAGTTGCTGGGTGGTCCGACTTTTCGGCAACGAATAGAATATGAATGGCTTGTGGGTGATCATCTTCGTTAGCAGTATAGGCAGAGATCAAGCTGGCCGTGTGCGGGGATTGTCAGTTTGCTGGTGCGACTGAACAGACCAAGACAGCAACCGGTAATAATGGGCGGTTCAAGGACAAGGGTGTTGAACGTCACTAGACGGTTCGGCGCAAAATTATTGACCGGCTCATTCGATCCGCTCCACCGTCTGCATCACATCACCAACCTGCAGTTGCCACACCACGTCCATCCCCTCCACAACTTCGCCGAATCGCGTGTAGCGCCCATCCAAGTGCGGCGTGGCGCTGTGAGTGATGAAGAACTGGCAGCTCTCGGTATCCCTTCCGGCGGAAGCCAGACCGACCGACCCGGCCGTGAAGAGCTTGCGACCGATCTCGGTACGCAGTGTCCAGGGCATACCGCCGTAGCCATCGCCACGCGGGCAACCGCCCTGCACCACGAAGTTGGGCACCATACGGTGGAAGGCTTTGCCGTTGTAATATCCTGCGGTGACAAGCGAATCGAAGGCTAGGCTGCTGCCGGGGCAGTCGTTGACATCGGTGGCGAGTATGACCTCTCCTTTCGTGGTGGTGATGCGATAGCGCTGGGCTTGTGGAAGGGCGCGGAGTTTTTCCTTGTTGATGGGGTGGTTGAAGGGGGGCGGTTGATGCGCTGGCGGAGGTAACCCATCGCGTTTGGCAGCCACTTTGGCCAGCAGGATCCGTGCCTCCAGATCCCGTATGGGCAGAAGCGCGGACGAGGCACTGGACTCCGTTTCCCGATCGAACATCACACCGATGGCCTCAGAGTCTTCCTCCAAGAGTAGTTCGGCCGCGGCACTGATGAGCCCTTCATCACGGGTGCTCATGGAACTGCGCACCACCTCGCCAAGTTGGCCGTACCGTGCCTCAGGGGTTGCATAGCGCGAACGCATCATGATCTCCCGAACGACCCGCACTGCACTTTGGAAGGCGGCCTGTTTCAGCGGTGGCGGCTCACTGCTCCGCAGGACGAAGAGCAGTCCCGGCAGCGTTTCGTCCCGTGGTGCGCGGGAGTAGGAACCCAGTACTTCGGCACGCTGGTAGGACGTCAGCTTTCCGGCGACCAGACGCTCCAAGGCCGCGCTGGCCGTCTCGGTCATCACGGCATCGCCGTGATGCATCGCCGATCCGAGAAGAGCAATTGCGGTCAATGTATCCAACTCTTCAGCAGCCGTACTCAAGCAAATTGATGCATCAAGGACTTCGCGGCCACGTAATACTTCCAAAGCAGCTTGTCCAATACAGCCCTCTCCGGCCAAGTTGAAGAATATGCTGTCATCAACGTTGTTCCCGAGGTTTCCGAGAGCAAGAAGTGCAGAAGCAATGATCACGGCAGGCTTGTCAGCATCGGTCGAAAACCGGAGCAGACGAAGCGCCTCATCACTATGCACGCGCCCGAGTCCCCGGACCAACATCGCCTCCAACTCCAACGGTGTATCGCCTCCGAGCAGAGCCATGTAATCGGCAGCGATCGCCTGAAGGGTGCTGTCCGGCATGCGTCGCAAAGCATCCGCTGCGCGCAATTGTTCATGTCCCGATGACCCTTGCAGAAAGTAAATGATCACCGCCGGGTCCTTCAACATCCCATTGCGTTGCATGGCCAGGAAGGAAGCACTGAGGTAGGCACGCTGAACAGCGCTATCACTTTCGTTGATCGCCAGTTCGGCCATGCCTTCAATGGTGAGGCTGTCCGCTACAAAGCCCAGCGCGAAGACGGCGGTGGCTCTTACGGCAACCACATCATCGCGCAAGGCAGCCAACAGGCAGGGAATGCCCAGCGTATCCTGCACGCTGGCGAATGCAAGTGCGGCCGCCTCGCGCACCTCGGGCGCTTCGTGTTCCAGCAGAGCGCAAAGGGCCTCCGTGTCCCTGTGCTCCTGCGCCTCCAGCAAGGGCCACAGGCGTTCATCGGCCCAGCGGTTGGGGGGTGTTTCGGGCGATGG
>JBBEDG010000025.1:0-8313 GCA_040881405.1 Flavobacteriales bacterium
GATGGCGAGAAGCGCTACATGCTGGCCCCCAACGGCCTGCAAGTGGGCCAGGTGGTGCTCAGCGGTACCGATGCTCCTCCTGAAGTGGGTAATACCCTTCCTTTGAGCGCCATCCCACTGGGTACCGTGGTACACAACGTGGAATTGCATCCTGGCAAGGGAGGTTCCATCGCTCGCAGCGCCGGCACCTTTGCCCAGCTGAGCGCCCGCGAAGGAAAGTACGCCACCCTGAAGATGCCGAGCGGCGAAGTGCGCATGGTGTTGCTTACCTGCATGGCCACGGTGGGTACCGTGGGCAACGGCGAGCACATGCTGCAAAAGAGCGGTAAGGCAGGTCGCAGCCGTTGGCAGGGTCGTCGTCCCCGCACCCGTGCGGTGGCCATGAACCCGGTCGATCACCCGATGGGTGGTGGCGAGGGCCGTGCTTCCGGTGGACATCCACGCAGCCGCAATGGACAATTGGCCAAAGGTCTCAAGACCCGTCGTCCGAAGAATCCATCGAACAAGTTCATGATCGAACGCATCAACGCCAAGAAGGGCGCCTAATAAGAGCCTCAGACCTCACGCCCCAACCGAAGTACAATGAGCCGTTCACTTAAAAAACCGCCTTACATCCACTACAAGCTGAACCAGCGTGTGGATGACGCAAAGGCAACGGGCAAGAAGAACGTGATCAAGACCTGGTCGCGCGCTTCCACGATCTCTCCTGAGTTCGTAGGCCTCACGATCGCCGTTCACAACGGCAACAAGTTCATCCCGGTGTATGTGACCGAGAACATGGTGGGACACAAGTTGGGCGAATTCAGCCCCACCCGCACCTACCGCGGCCACTCCGGTAACAAGAAGAAATAAGGACCGATGGGAGCCCGTAAGAAACTAGCAGCCGATGCGCGCAAGGAGGCCAAGAAGACCGTGGCCAACGCGCAACTGCGCAACGTGCCCACCTCACCGCGCCGCATGCGCCAGGTGGCCGACTTGATCCGTGGTCAGCAGGTTGACAAGGCGTTGGGTATCCTTCGCTTCAGCACCCGCCACAGCAGCCGCGATCTGGAAAAGCTCCTGCTGAGCGCCATCTCCAACTGGGAGGCCAAGAACGAAGGCCGCAAGGCCGACGAGTCGGGGCTGATGGTGAAGAGCATCCAAGTGAACGAGGCACGCAGCCTGAAGCGCATGTTGCCTGCCCCACAGGGTCGTGCATACCGCATGCAGAAGCGCAGCAACCACGTTAGCCTCATCGTTGATACCGCCAACGCCAACTAAGAGCCGAGAAGCATTACCATGGGACAGAAAGTACATCCGATCGGCTACCGCCTGGGCTTTGTG
Organism: Flavobacteriales bacterium; assembly: GCA_040881405.1. Lineage (GTDB taxonomy): Bacteria > Bacteroidota > Bacteroidia > Flavobacteriales_F > PHOS-HE28 > PHOS-HE28. The sequence continues at coordinate 1,324 of JBBEDG010000025.1, forward strand.
AAAGGCTGGGACAGCAATTGGTACGGCGGCAAGAACTACGCTGATAAACTTGTCGAGGACGAGAATATCCGCCAGTACCTCATGGCCCGCCTGAAGAAGGCGAACGTGAGCCGCATCATCATCGAGCGTACCCTGAAGCTCGTTACCGTTACCATCAACAGCGCCCGCCCCGGTGTGATCATCGGCAAGGGAGGCACCGAAGTGGACAAGCTGCGCGAAGAGCTCAAGAAGCTCACCGGCAAGGACGTCCAGATCAACATCTTCGAGATCAAGCGTCCTGAACTGGATGCCCGCCTGGTGGCCGACAGCATTGCCCGCCAGCTCGAAGGCCGCATCAGCTTCCGCCGCGCCATGAAGATGGCCGTAGCCAGCAGCATGCGCATGGGTGCCGAAGGCATCAAGCTCACCGTGAGCGGTCGTGTGAACGGTGCCGAGATCGCCCGTACCGAAAGCTATCGCGAAGGTCGTGTGCCACTGCACACCCTGCGTGCCGACATCGACTTCGCCATCACCGAGGCGCACACCAAAATGGGCCGCATCGGTATCAAGTGCTGGATCATGCGCGGCGAGGTGTATGGCAAGAAGGACCTGAGCCCCAACCAAGGCCAGCCCAAGGGCGGCCCTGTTGGTCCACGTCCAGGTGGCGACCGTCCTGATCGCCGCGGTGGCGAACGCCGTGGCCCCGGTGGCCCTGGTGGCGAGCGTCGCGGTCCTGGTGGTGGTGACCGTCGTGGCCCAGGTGGCCCGGGTGGTGATCGCCGTGGTCCGGGAGGCCCTGGTGGCGACCGCCGTGGAGGAGGAAACCGTGGAACGAACCGTCCTAACAACTAAGCGCCATGTTGCAACCGAAGCGGAGCAGACGCCGCAATATGCATAAGGGCAAGATGAAGGGTGTTGCCCAGCGCGGCCACCGCGTTGCCTTGGGTTCCTTCGGACTGAAGGGCTTGGAGAACGTGTGGCTGACCAGCCGCCAGATCGAAGCCGCCCGTATCGCCTTGACCCGCCACATGAAGCGTGAAGGGCAGGTGTGGATCAAGATATTCCCCGATAAGCCTGTTACCAGCAAGCCCGCCGAAGTACGGATGGGTAAGGGTAAGGGTTCATTGGACCACTGGGTGGCGGTTTGCCACGCCGGACGCATCATATTCGAGATCGATGGTGTATCCACGGAGACGGCCAAGGAGGCAATGCGCCTAGCCGCCCAGAAGCTGCCGATCAAGACCAAATTCGTCGTCCGCGAGGATTACGACGGCCAATAATCGCCACAGCGATGAAACAGAAAGTAACCGAATTGAAGGACCTGACGGTGCAGGAGTTGCAGGACAAGCTGCAGGAGGAGCGTAATGGGCTCACCAAGCTTCGCTTCAACCACACCGTGAGCCCCGTGGAGAGTCCCGTACAGTTGCGCCACAAGCGCAAGGACGTGGCCCGCATCCTCACCGAGCTTCGCCAGCGCGAGCTCAACATCACCAAGAAATAAGTCTGCGCCATGGAACGCAATCTGAGGAAAGAACGTGTCGGCATCGTCACCAGCGACAAGATGGACAAGAGCGTGGTGGTGTTGGTCGAACGCCGGGTGAAGCACCCGAAATACGGCAAGTTCGTGAAGTTGTCCAGCAAGTTCATGGCACACGACGAGAAGGAGGAAGCGCATATCGGCGATACCGTGCGCATCAGTGAGACCCGCCCGCTGAGCAAGTTGAAGCGCTGGCGTTTGGTGGAAGTGATCGAACGGGCCAAGTAATAACGCACTGAGCGATGATCCAACAGGAATCCAGGCTGAACGTGGCCGACAACAGTGGCGCCAAAGAGGTGCTTTGTATCCGGGTGCTCGGTGGCACCGGCCGCCGCTATGCGCGCATTGGTGACACCATCGTGGTGAGCATCAAGGCCGCCATGCCCAACGGCAACACCAAGAAAGGAACCGTGCACAAGGCAGTGGTGGTACGCACGAAGAAGGAGACCCGCCGCAAGGATGGGAGCTACATCCGCTTCGACGACAACGCTGTGGTGATCCTCGACGCCGCTGGCGAGATGAAGGGCACCCGCATCTTCGGCCCCGTGGCCAAGGAGCTGCGCGAGAAGAAGTTCATGAAGATCATCTCCCTGGCACCCGAGGTGCTCTAAGGCAACTGCGCCATGCAAAAGAAGACACACATCAAGAAGGGCGACCTCGTAAAGGTGCTGGCAGGCACCTCGCGTTCCAAGCAGGGACGTGTACTGGAGGTGGACCGCGAGAATGGCCGCGCCATTGTCGAGGGCCTCAACCTGAACAAGAAACACAGCAAGCCCACCACGGCCAACCCGCAAGGGGGCATCGTGGAGAAGGAGGGCCCCATCCACGTCAGCAACCTGATGCTCATCGATCCCAAGTCGGGAGAGCCCACACGCATCGGTCGCAAGCAGGACAAGGATGGCAAGCTGGTACGCACAAGCAAACGCACCGGTGAGGTGATCAAGTGATGAGCTACGTTCCAAGGCTTCGCGCCAAATACAAAGAAGAGGTGGCCGCCAAGCTCCGTGAGGAGTTCGGTTACAAGAGCCCCATGCAGACGCCCCGCATCCTGAAGGTGAGCCTGAACCAGGGCCTCGGAAGTGCAGTGGGCGACAAGAAGGTGGTGGAGAACGCCGTGCAGGAGATGAGCATCATCGCCGGCCAGAAGGCAGTACCCACGGTGTCCAAGAAGGACATCAGTAACTTCAAATTGCGCAAAGGCATGCCCATCGGTGCCCGTGTCACCCTGCGTGGCAACCGCATGTTCGAATTCCTGGATCGTTTGATCGCCGTATCGCTGCCCCGTACCCGCGACTTCCGCGGTGTGAAGGCCAGTGGGTTCGATGGCCGTGGCAACTTCACCTTCGGGGTGAAGGAGCAGATCATCTTCCCGGAGATCGACATCGACAAGGTGAGCAAGCTCCAAGGGATGGACATCACTGTAGTGACGTCCGCCAAGACCGATGCGGAGGCCAAGGCGCTGTTGCGCGAGCTGGGCTTCCCCTTCTCCGACAAGAAATAAACGACAAGACCAGACAAGACGATGGCCAAGGAATCCATGAAAGCCCGCGAGCGTAAGCGCGCGAAGATGGTGGAGAAGTATGCCGCCAAGCGTGCCGCGCTCAAAGCGGCAGGCGATTGGGTAGGCTTGCAGAAGCTACCGGCTAACAGCAGCTACGTGCGCAAGCACAACCGCTGCCAGCTCACCGGCCGCCCTCGCGGGTATATGCGCCCCTTTGGAATTTCCCGTAACGTGTTCCGGCTGATGGCCCTGGAGGGTAAGATCCCCGGTGTCACGAAGTCCAGCTGGTAAGTAATTAGAGCAAGACCATGACCACCGATCCTATCGCCGATTACTTGACCCGTTTGCGCAACGCCATCCAGGCGCGCAAGAAGGTCGTTGAGGTGCCTGCGAGCAACCTGAAAAGGGACATCACGCGCATCCTGTACGACAAGGGCTTCATCCTTTCCTGGAAAATGGAAGAGGACGGCAAACAGGGAATGATCAAGATCGCCCTGAAGTACAACACGCACACGCAGCAGAACGCCATCAAGGAACTCACCCGTGTGAGTAGCCCCGGCCTGCGCAAATACGCCCATGTGGATGACCTTCCACGCGTGATCAACGGCTTGGGCGTGGCCATCATCTCCACCAGCAAGGGTGTGGTCACCGACAAGGAAGCGCGCGCGCTGAACGTGGGTGGTGAAGTCCTCTGCTACGTGAGCTAAGACCAAGGAACGAGATGTCACGCATTGGAAAAGCACCGATCAACCTCCCCAAGGGAGTGGAGATCACCATCAGCAACAAGAACCTGGTGACCGTGAAAGGTCCCAAGGGCACCTTGGAGCAGGCCGTGGACCCCGACCTGACGGTAACGCAGGACGCTGGTGTCCTTACGGTGGAGCGTCCCAGCGACGCCAAGCCGCACCGCGCCAAACACGGTCTGTACCGCTCGCTCATCGCCAACATGGTGAAGGGTGTCAGCGAAGGTTTCGTGATCCAACAGGAACTGGTTGGTGTGGGTTACCGCGCCACCACCAAGGGTCAGCAACTGCAACTCTCATTGGGCTTCTCGCACACGATCATCCTGGACCTGCCCAAGCAGATCACGGTGAGCGCCGAGCAGCTGAAAGGTAAGAACCCCATCATCCGCCTGGAGTCGGTGGATAAGCAACTCATCGGCCAGGTAGCCGCCAAGATCCGTTCGCTGCGCAAACCAGAGCCTTACAAAGGCAAGGGTGTTCGTTTCGTGGGTGAAGTGGTGCGTCGCAAGGCAGGTAAAGCAGCTGGTAAATAAGCAAAGCCATGGCATTCGATAGGATAGCACGCCGACTGAAGATCAAGCAACGCGTACGCAAAAGCGTACACGGCACGCCTGACCGTCCACGTCTGTCGGTATACCGCAGTAACACGGGCATGTATGCCCAGATCATCGACGATGAGGCCGGCCGCACGCTGGTGAGCGCCTCTTCGTTGAAGGACAAGAAGGCCTCTGGCATTCCCAAGATCGAGCAAGCCAAGATCGTGGGCCAAGCCATCGCCGAAAAGGCGAAGGCCGCCGGCATCGAGCTGGTGGTGTTCGACCGCAACGGTTACCTGTACCATGGCCGGGTGAAAGCCCTGGCCGAAGCCGCCCGCGAAGGAGGCCTCAACTTCTGATACCAGAGACCATGTCCGATACGAACATCAAGAAGGTCAAAAGCAGCGATCTCGAGCTCAAGGATAAGCTCGTGTCACTGAACCGTGTGACCAAAGTGACCAAGGGTGGCCGCACCTTCACCTTCGCAGCCATCGTAGTGGTGGGCAACGAGAACGGTGTGGTGGGCCACGGACTTGGCAAGGCCAAGGAAGTGCAGGAGGCCATCGCCAAGGGCATCGACGATGCCAAGAAGAACCTGGTGAAGGTTCCTGTGCTGAAGGGTACCATTCCCCACAGCCAGGAGGGCAAGTACGCAGGAGCGCTCGTGTTCCTGAAGCCTGCCGCACACGGTACCGGTGTTATCGCCGGAGGTGCCATGCGCGCTGTGCTGGAGAGTGTTGGGATCACCGATGTGCTTGCCAAGAGCAAGGGCAGCAGCAACCCACACAACGTGGTGAAGGCCACCATCGAGGCCCTGACCAACCTGCGCGATGCGAACCAAGTGGCCCGCCAGCGTGGAGTGAAACTGGACAAAGTATTCAACGGTTAAAGACCCCGCTTTCGCCGAGGTTTCGGCGGACATAGCATGAGCAAGCTGATCATCACCCAGATCCACAGCCAGATCAAATGCCCAGAGCGGCAGAAGGCTACCCTGAAGGCACTCGGCCTCGGCCGCATCGGCAAGCGCGCCGAAGTGGAGGGTACGCCCCAGATCCTTGGCATGGTGGAGAAAGTACACCACCTGGTGTCCGTCCAAAAGGCCTGATACCGATCGACAACGACCTAATTCCACGCCGGTGAACGGCGACAAGACATGGATCTGAGCAATCTGAAACCGGCCGAAGGGGCCACCAAGAAGGAGAAGCGCATCGGTCGCGGCCAAGGCAGCGGACGTGGCGGTACGAGCACGCGTGGTCACAAAGGTGCCAAGAGCCGCAGTGGCTACAGCAGCAAGCGTGGCTTCGAGGGCGGACAGATGTCCCTGACCCGCCGTGTGCCCAAGTTCGGCTTCACCAACCCAACCCGTGTGGAGTACAAGGGGATCAACCTCGATGCACTGCAGACCCTGGCCGAGAGCAAGGGCCTCAGCGTCATCGATCCCGCAGTGCTTTACGCCAACGGCCTCATCGCCAGGAACGACAAGCTGAAAGTGCTTGGTCGTGGCGAAGTGAAAGGTTCCTTGAACATCACCGCGCATGCCTTCAGTGCCACCGCCAAAGCAGCCATCGAGGCCAAGGGCGGTAGCGCACAGGTAATTGCCATGGTAGCATCCGATAAGGCATGAAGAACCTGATCGACACGGTCAAGAACATCTGGCGGATCGATGAGCTGCGTACGCGCATCCTCATCACCCTTGGGCTGTTGCTGATCTATCGCATCGGTAGCTTCATCGTGCTTCCCGGTGTGGATTCCGTGAAGATGGCGGCAAGCGCCAGCGGGGGAGGTGGCATCGCGGAGATCCTTGCGATCTTCACCGGTGGTGCGTTCACCCGTGCGTCCATCTTCGCGCTCGGCATCATGCCCTACATCTCCGCATCCATCATCATGCAGTTGATGGGCATCGCGGTGCCTGCTGTGCAAAAGATGCAGAAGGAGGAGAGCGGCCGCCGGAAGATCAACCAGTACACGCGCTACCTCACCATCCTGATCTGTGTGTTCCAGGCTCCTGGATACATCTACACCACCATCGAACCCGATGCACGACCGGACAGCCAGTTCTGGCTCTTCACCAGCATCGTGATCCTCTCCGCTTCCACGCTGTTCGTCATGTGGCTCGGTGAGCGCATAACGGAGCGCGGCTTGGGCAACGGTATCTCCCTGATCATCATGATCGGTATCGTGGCCATGCTTCCCCAGTCCTTCGCACAGGAGGTGGTGGGCCGCATGGGTCCCGGCGGCGGTGGCTTGGTGCTGTTGCTTGTGGAGGTTGTGCTCTGGGTGCTCATCATAGCAGGTTGCATCCTGCTGGTGCAGGGTACACGGCGCATACCGGTGCAGTTCGCCAAGCGCGTGCAGGGCAACAAGCAGTACGGTGGTGTGCGTAACTACATCCCTCTTAAGGTGAACGCCGCTGGTGTCATGCCCATCATCTTCGCACAGGCCATCGTACTTATTCCGATGTATGTGGCGCAGGCCTTCGAGGAGCCACCCATGTGGTTGGTGAGCATGTCCAACAGCACGGGCTTCTTCTACAACTTCACCCTGTTCCTGATGGTGGTGCTGTTCACCTACTTCTACACGGCCATCACCGTGAACCCGAACCAACTGAGCGACGACCTGAAGCGCAACGGTGGATTCATTCCCGGGGTGAAGCCAGGCAAGCAGACCACCAACCACATCGATGATCTGCTGTCG
>JBBEDG010000026.1:0-8278 GCA_040881405.1 Flavobacteriales bacterium
TAAAGAAGGCGAATTGTTGACGGATCCAGGTCGATAGGTATAGCCCGCTGCGCCGTTCGCCGAAGCTGCCACCCAAACATTCAAGTAGCGGTTGCGCGGCCATTGGATCAGGTCCTTCATCGCCTGATCTCCGGAGTAGGTAAGCTGGCTCACAGTGCGGGTTATCCCATTCGTGCAGTTCCCTTGCGGATCCTTGCGGGCCAATCGGAACTCTATGCCCACATCGGCCACGATATCAAGGAACTCGGGACGTACGCCTGGCCAGTCGGTATTCAGCTTGTTGAAGTCGTTGTTCAATACCCGGATGGCATCGTACAGTTGTTCGTCGCTGATGTTCTCCGGTCCATTGTTGTGGATCACGTGGAAAACCACCGAAATGACATAGGTGCTGCGAGCACCTGGATCGTAGTTCGCCTCGAACTCCCGGGTGAATTCCTCGAGCTCCTCCCGGTCCTCTGCGATACGATCCAAGGCACCAGGGTCGTTGTTGTGGTAGGTTGCCAACATGGTCGGGTCATCGACCAAACAAGGAAGCGGTGGGTTGGATTGACCCCAGAGAGCGATGGACGCGATGATACCAGCGACGAGGGTAATTGGGCGTGTGAACATTATGACGGAGGTTCCTGGTTCCTGTAGGAAGCCAAGGTACGAAGAATGGTATACGGGTTTCAGGGCCAAGTATCACAGAGCATTCACCGCTCTTGAGAGGCTATGGCATTCCGTGGGCCGAAGAGGCTCTCTATAGGCTCAACGGAACGCGCCGCAGTAAAAAGGAAACCCTTTCCACTGCGGCGCGCAAGTCTTGGACTACCAGGACCTATTCCACAACGAAGCGTTCAACGCGGACAAGGGAACCTTGCTGCAAGCGTATGAAGTACATGCCGCTATGGAGCTGGCCCATTGGTACCTCCACCTGGTGGCGACCTTGTGCCATGTTACCATCGTGGAAGACGTGTATGCTGCGGCCAAGAACATCGAGCAGTTCCAGACGAACAGCCCCGGCCTGTTTTAGGTCCAACATGACGCGGGCCTCCTGGGCAGCTGGGTTCGGTACCACAACCATGGCATTTCCAGCGCCAAGCAGGTCATCGATGCCCACTGCAGCCCCGTTGATGTTGATGTCGTCGATGTATACGTTGTTGCCACCGTCGCTCTCGAACTCGAACTTGAACCGGAAATTACCTACATGATAGGCGTTGCTGATGTTGGTGATCTCGGTGAACCCCCACTGATCGCCACCGTTGGGTACGAAGCTGGCCGTGGTGTTGGGAGCCGTGCTCAAATTGGTGCTACCCCGCAGTTGTTGGCGAAGGCTCCACGTTTGGCCACAGTCATTGGAAACAAAGAAGCGGAGCCTATCGTCGTTCGCTGTGCTCCGCTTTGCGAAGGCGTAGCGGAAGGAGATGTTGATGCCCGACACACCGTTCATGTTATGGGTGCTGGACACCAGCTCGTTGATCTGCCCGGCCATGCTGGATGTGTTCACCATACGCACACTCTTGCTACCTGAGAAGGCTGCGGCACTGGTAAGAGTGAATGAGTTGCTTCCCAAACCACTTACGCTCCAAGGCGAATTGGCCAGATCGCTGTACCCTTCGAATCCATCGATCAAGGGTACCGGCGCGCCAGTGGATGGTAGCACGGTGATGAAACTGGTGGCATTGTTCGTCAACGAGTTGGTACCATCGCTCATCGTAAGGGTAACAGCATAGTTGCCCGGCTGGCTATACGTTACCGTTGGGTTGGGAACGGTGGAAGTGGCAGGAGTGCCGCCCTCGAAATTCCATGTGCGCGTAGCAACGCCGTGGTAGCTCACGTCATTGAAGGTTATGGAAGCACCGCTGCAGACACTGCGGCTGGTGCTGTTGAACAAAGCGGCACACAATTGCGGTGCACCTTCAACGCCTGTGAACGTGAGGTTGGATGCTTGGTGCAGTTGGTTGCGCTGCGCTGTGGTGGATGTCAACGACGCGATCATCCTGGTCTTCTGGCCATTGGTGAACATCTTGGAGCAATAGGAGTAGTCCATGAAGTTCTCCACGTTGTCGAGCTGCGCTATACCTTGGGAATTAGGGCAAGTGGCGCCGTTCAAGTTGCAGGTCGTCCACCCTATGGTATTCGGAGTATCGGATACACCATCATCCTCGTTGCAGTTACTGGCCAAGGCAGGGTTGTTGGAGTTGCCCCATGTGTGCGCCAGGTTTATCCAATGCCCCACCTCGTGGGTAAGTGCACGCGAGCGTTGGGGAATGCCGGTTCCGGTGCTGCCCACGTAGGTGTGCTGGAGTACGATACCGTCCTGCGTTGAAAGGAACTGCGCCGCAGAGGGTAGCAAAGCGTAACCCGCTGCACCGTTCGCCGAAGCACCCACCCAGATGTTCAAATAGCGGTTGCGTGGCCACTGGATCAGGTTCTTCATGGATTGATCGCCCTGGTATGTCAAGGTGCTTACCGTACGGGTGATGCCGTTGGTGCAGTTCCCATTCGGGTCCTTGCGCGCCAAGCGGAATTCGATGCTCACATCGGCCACGATCCCCAGGAACTCGGCCTTCACATTCTGCCAGTCGGAATTCTCACGGTTGAAATCCTCGTTCAGGATGCGCATCGCATCGATCACTTGGGCATCACTGATGTTCTCCGCACCGCCATTGTGGATGATATGGAACACCACAGGGACGACGTAATTGCTCCGGAGCTCTCCGCCCTCGGCAAAGGCGCGCGTCTGCTCCTCCAAGGCCTCGGCCTCATCGGCCATGGCTTGCATCAGCACGGGGTCGTTGCCGTGCAATGTGGCGTTGAACTCCGCTCCGCCGGTGTGGCACTGGAACGGTGTACTGTGGTCTTGAGCGCTCGTTGAGGCAGCCAAGAGCCCGAACGCCAGCAAGGGTAATAGGTGTTTCATTCGTGTGGGAGGGTTCCAGAGGGTTGTTTGCAGGGATCCGAAGATACGAAGAGGACTTGGTCGGTCAATAGGGGCATTCAGGCCGTTCTGGAAATCACCATTCGCATGGGCTGGCGGAACGGCTATTCCAACACGAACCGTGCAGTGCGTATGTCGGATACGGAGCGCATGTGCACTATGTAAGCGCCCGATGCAAGGCCGGCGACAGGCAGAGCGATACGCTGTTGCCCGGCGGGCAGCACTTGGTCCATGGATATCGAGGTGGATCGACCCAAGGCATCGAGTACCTCGATCCGCACGGGCCCGCCGAATTCAAGGTCCACCAATATCTCGGCCTGCTCCTTCGCGGGGTTGGGCACCACTTGGAGTCCACCATCCGCTGTACCGAACGACCCAATGCCCACCGGTTGCCCGTTGATGTTCACATCATCGATATAGAGGTTGTTGCCTCCGTTGCTCTCGAACTCGAATCGAAAACGGAAATCCGGGGAGTGGAAATTCGCGCTGATGTTGGACACCTCGGCAAAGCCCCATTGATCGGTACCGTTGGGAACAAAGTTGCCGTTGGTGTTGGGGGCCGTGGATAGGGTGGTGCTGCCACGCAGTTGTTGGCGCAGGCTCCAAGTGGTGCCGCAGTCGCGGGAAACATAGAGCCGCAGACGGTCGTCATTGTCACCGAACCGGCGCGCAAAAGCATAGCGGTAGCTGATGGTGATCTGGTCGGCTTCGCTCATGTCGTAGGTGGTGCTCGCGAGGTCATCCTTTAGGCCATCCTGTGCGAAGTCGTTGGCCAGGCGCATGCTGCGCACACCGGTGTAGGCGACCTCATCCGTCAACGAAAAGCCATTTCCTCCATCGGCATCGAAGACCACCCAGTCCTCCGCGGAAAGACCCGCCTCGAAGCCATCCTGGAAAGGTGGCAGCGCACCGGGGTTGGGCAATACGGTCACCAGATCGACCTTCTCCACAACGGAATTGGTGCTGCCGTCACCCACTTGAAGTGTCACCGTGTACACCCCGGGCGTATCGTACTGTACGCTTGGCATTTCCGCAGAGGAGGTGGCTGGCGTTCCTCCCGGGAACGACCATGTGCGGCTCGTAATGCTGTGGTAGCTCTCGTCGCGGAAGGCGATGGTGCTGCCCACACAGATCTCGCGTTTGTCGTTGGCGAATTGGGCCAGGCATAGTTCACCTTCGCCCTGCACGCCCGTGGACTGCAAGGTCGACGATTGCCAGAGGTTGTTCCGCTGCGCAATGTTGGAGGTCAACGACGCGATCATACGGTCGGCCTGTCCTTCGGAGAACATCTTGGCGCAATAGGAGTATTCCATGTAGTTCTCCACGTTGTCCCGCGCCGATCCACAGGATGCCCCGCTAAGCAAGCAAGAGGTCCAACCTTGGGTGAGCGGCGTGTCCTCCACCTCGTCATCCATGAAGCAGTTGCTCTCATCGCCAGGCTCGTTGCTGTCACCCCAACAATGTTTCAGGTTCAGCCAATGGCCCACTTCGTGACTCAATACCCGCGACCGGCCTGCGTTGCTGGTGCCGATGCTGCCAACATAGTCGCTCAGGATCACGATGCCATCGGCCTCCGGCCAATCGTCCAGCCAGATGGGGTAGTACGTGTAGCCCGCTGCGCCTTGGGCCACTGCGCAGACCCACACGTTCATGTACCGGTCGCGAGGCCACTGGATCAACTGGGTGGTTTCGTAATCGCCCAGGTAGGTCATGGTGCTTACTGTTCGCGTTATGCCGTTGGTGCAATTGCCCTGCGGATCCTTGCGCGCCAAACGGAATTCGATGCCCACATTGCCCACCCGGTCCAGGAAATCGGGATGTACGTTCTGCCAATCAGGATTCAGCTTGTTGAAGTCCTCGTTCAGGACGCGGATGGCATCATATACCTGCGCATCGGTGATGTTCTCCGGTCCGTTGTTGTGGATGATGTGCATCACCACGGGGATCACATACGTGCTGCGTTCGCCTCCCCGCTGGAAAGCCTGGGTGTGAGCATCCAACTCCACCTTGGCCTGCATGGCCCGTTCCAAGGCTCCGGGGGTAGCATCCAAGCGCCGTTGCAATTCCTCCGGGTGGTTGGCCAAGCAGGAAAAGCCACCTGAAGGTTCTTGGGCGAATAGGCCAGTAGGCAACAGTGCAGCTACAAGTAGCGCAGCGGAGAATGGACGCATGATTCGGAGGGTTCGAACAAAGTGGGAAAGATAGGGAAGTGACCCATCGCTATTCCACACATCGCAGCCACCGAACTTGGACGCCCGAAGAAGATACGAACGCGGCTATGGGCTACTGGCTACTTACCAGGGCCATCAACTCGGTTGCAGCCTCGCAGTGCCCAGCCAGTAGCCAATGGCCCGCAGCCCGCAGCCCGCAGCCCGTGGCTAAAGCTCCTACCCCAAAGCCTGCTTCAGGTCCTCCACAAGATCCCCCGCATCCTCAACACCCACGCTCAAGCGGATCAGCGTATCGGCCAGGCCGTTCTTCAGGCGCTCTTCACGGGGAATACTGGCGTGTGTCATGCTCGCCGGGTGCCCCAGCAGGCTCTCCACACCACCGAGGCTTTCCGCCAAGGCGAAGAGCTTAGTGCTGCTTAGCACACGGGTGGCATCCGCCATGTTGTCGCCCTTCAGGGTGAAGCTCATCATGCCGCCGAAACCGCACATCTGCTTGGCCGCGATGGCATGGTTGGCGTGCGTGGCGAAGCCCGGCCAGTACACCTTGTCCACCATGGGGTGCTGTGCCAGGAATTCGGCCACCACCTTGCCGTTCTCGCAATGGCGCTCCATGCGTAGGTGCAAGGTCTTCAGGCCGCGCAGCACCAAGAAACAATCTTGCGGACCGGGTACAGCCCCGCAGCTGTTCTGTATGAAGGCCAGTCGCTCGGCGAGCGCATCGTCGGTCACCACCAGGGCGCCCATCACCACATCGCTGTGGCCGCCGAGGTACTTCGTCACACTGTGCATAACGATGTCGGCACCCAGGTCGATCGGCGTTTGCAGGTAGGGTGTGGCGAAGGTGTTGTCGATACCCAGCAGGCAGCCGTGCTTCTTCGCAATGGCGCTCAGCCCCGCGATGTCGATGATGCGCAGCAACGGGTTGGTGGGTGTTTCGGCCCAGATCAACTTGGTATTGGCGTTCATCGCCGCCTCCACGTTCTTCAATTCGCTCATGTCCACAAAGTGGAACTTGATGCCGAAGCCCTCGAAGATCTTGGTGAAGAGCCGGTAGGTGCCGCCATAGAGGTCGTTGGTGCTCACTACCTCATCGCCGGGTTTCAGGAGCTTCACGATGGCATCTATGCTGGCCATGCCACTGCTGAAGCACAGCCCGTGCTTCCCGTTCTCCAGCGCCGCCAACGCGTTCTGCAAGGCGGTGCGCGTGGGGTTGTGCGTGCGGCTGTACTCGTAACCCTTGTGGTCGCCCGGCGCGGCCTGCACGTAGGTGCTGGTCTGGTAGATGGGCGTCATGATGGCACCGGTGGTGGGATCCGGCTCCACACCGGCGTGGATGGCTTTGGTAGCGAATTTCATGGAATGCAACAATTAGCGGCCAAGGTAGGAAGGCAGTATCTAGAAAATCTGATCTCCCGGATCACCGTTCCTTCGCATCCGCCTATGCGCACCCGCCTTCACCTTTTCCTCTTCGCCTGCACGGCTTTGTTGGCCTCGTTCCTCCGCGCACAGACCATCACCGTAGTGGATGCCAGCACGCGAGCTCCGCTTGAGGCCGCAACGCTTTACCACCCGGCCAGCGGTGCCTCGGCGATCACCAATGCCAAGGGCCAGGCGCCCTTCGCTGCTTTCGCAAGCGTCGACAGCATTCTCTTCCGTATGATCGGCTACCAGGCCCAGGTGCTCAGCGCCGCCGAGGTGGCTGAGTTGAAGTACCGCGTATCGCTCGCACCGCAGCCCTTTGCGCTTCAGGAATTCGTGGTGAGCGCCAACCGCTGGGAACAGGATGCCGCACGCGTGCCCCGGCAGGTGAGCGTTTTGCGCCCGCGCGACGTGGCCTTCAACAACCCCGGCACTGCGGCCGATCTGCTGGAAAGCAGCGGCGAGGTCTTCATGCAACGCAGCCAACTCGGTGGTGGCAGCCCCATGATCCGTGGCTTCGCGGCCAACCGGGTGCTAATCGTGGTGGACGGTGTGCGCATGAACAACGCGATCTTCCGCGGTGGCAACCTGCAGAACGTGATCGGCGTGGATGCCAACGCGCTGGAACGTGCCGAGGTGCTGCACGGCCCCGGCGCCATGACCTACGGCAGCGATGCCATCGGCGGGGTGATGGACTTCCACCTGCTGCGGCCGCGCTTCGCGAAGGACAGCGGGTTGGTGGCACACGGCGCGGCCATGGCGCGCTACGGCAGCGCCGCCAACGAACGCACCGCACATCTGCACTACGGTCTGGGCGGTCGCAAGCTGGCTTTTGTCACCAGTGTTTCCGTGAGCGACTTCGGTGATCTGCGCACCGGCAGTCATGGCCCCGACGACTACCTGCGCCCTTGGTACGTGCGCACGGTGGAAGGCCGCGACAGCGTGTTCAGCAACCCCGATCCGCGCGAGCAGGTGGGCAGCGGCTTCACCAATGCCATGGCCCTGGCCAAGCTGGCATGGCGGCCCAGTGCACGCTGGGAGATCGGCCTCAACGCGTACCTCAGCACCACCAGCAACATCCCCCGCTACGACCGACTCATCGAGGAGCGGCCCAACGGCGATCCGCGAAGCGCCGAATGGTACTACGGCCCGCAGGACTGGCGCATGGCCAGCCTGAGCGCACAGCACAGTGCCGAACGCGGCGCCTACGACAAGCTGCGACTTCTGGTGGCCTGGCAGGACAGCAGAGAAAGCCGCAACGACCGCAATTTCCGCAGCAGCAGCCTGCGTGTGCAAGAAGAGCGCGTACAAGGCTTGTGGGCCAACCTCGATATGGAGAAGGAGCTCTCTCCACGCACACACCTCCTCTATGGCGCAGAAGCGGTGAGCAACCTGGTGAACAGCAACGGCCTTCGCCGCAATATCGACAGCGGTGTGGAGCAGCCCTTCAACAGCCGCTACCCCGATGGTAGCATCTGGTTCTCGACCTCGGCCTATGCCGGCGTGTTGCACGATGCCACCGAGCAGTTGGCCTTGTCCGGTGGCTTGCGCTACAGCGTCGCAGGTTTCGATTGCAGTTTCGATACCACGCTCTTTCCCTACCCGGTGGCCGAGGCTTCCCTGCTCACCGGCGCGCTTACCGGCAACCTGGGCATGGCATGGCGGCCGCGCGAAGACTGGAAACTTTCGGCCGATCTCTCCACCGGTTTCCGCGCACCCAACATCGATGATGTGGGCAAGGTCTTCGACAGCGAGCCCGGTATGCTGG
>JBBEDG010000027.1:0-8272 GCA_040881405.1 Flavobacteriales bacterium
ACAAGTGCATCTTCACCACCACGGACAAGCAGAGCAAGGAGAAGGTGGATGCCATGCGCGCCTTTGGTGCGGAGGTGATCGTGTGCCCTACCAACGTGGATCCGGAGGACCCCCGCTCCTACTACAGCGTGAGCAGCCGCTTGGTGAATGAAACGCCCAACAGCTGGAAGGCCAACCAGTACGACAACTTGAGCAACCGCCAGGCGCACTACGAAAGCACCGGTCCCGAGATCTGGGACCAGACCGACGGGAAGATCACGCACCTGGTGGTTGGCGTGGGCACCGGTGGCACCCTGTGCGGCACCGGTCGCTACCTGAAGGAGAAGAACCCCAACATCAAGCTTTGGGGTATCGACACCTATGGTTCGGTGTTCAAGAAGCTGAAGGATACCGGCGAGTTCGACAAGAACGAGATCTACCCGTACATCACCGAGGGCATCGGCGAGGATTTCGTGCCTGCGAACGTGGACATGGACCTGATCGACCACTTCGAGAAGGTGACCGACCGCGATGCCGCCATCTACACACGCAAGGTGGTGAAGGACGAGGGCATCTTCGTGGGCAACAGCGCCGGGGCTGCCATTGCTGGCTTGATCCAGATGAAACATATGCTGAAGCCCACGGACGTGGTGGTGGTGATCTTCCACGACCATGGCACCCGCTACTTGGGCAAAATGTTCAACGATGACTGGATGCGCGAGCGGGGCTTCCTGGTGGAGGAAAAGCCCACCGCTGGCGACCTGCTGAAAGGCAAGGAACTCCAGCTGCTGAGCGTGGAAGCCGACGAGCCGGTGTTGAACGCCATCGACAAGATGCGCAAGCACAACATCGATCAGCTACCCGTTTTCGAGAACGGCAAACCCGTTGGTACCATTACCGATGCGCGCCTGTTCGATGCGATCCTGGAAGATGCGGAGGTGCGCCACCAGAAGAACCGGGTGGTGATGGGTCCATCGCTGCCCGTCTTGAAGTTGGATGCCACGCTGGAGGAAGTGGCCAAGCGTTTGGGCAATGGCAGTCCGGCGGTGCTGGTGTCCATTCCGCCGGTAACATCGGGCGCGGTCGAGACATTCGGGATATTGACAAAGCAGGATATCATCGGGAAGTTGAAATAACATCACCCAAACGTCGTAGCCGCGACCCACCGGGTCGCCCTAGGCTACAACGTTGCATTTAGACCCAACGGATCGCCGATCGCACACGTCCAATGACCCTGCGATACCGAAAACATGTCCGTCTTCCGGAACATGACTACCTGCAAGGGGTCTATTTCGTGACGATGTGCACCTATTGGCGCAAACAGGTATTCGGTCGCATCGTTGGTTCCGGGGCCGATGCCCGCATTGAACTGACGGATGTGGGACGCATCGTGGATGAATGCTGGCGTGCCATTCCGGACCATTTCCCGCAGGCCCATCTGCATGAAATGCAGATCATGCCTGATCATTTGCATGCGATCATCGTGTTGAACGGCGCCCATGACAACGGTATTCGTAGCGGCGACCCAGTGGGTCGCGACTACGAAACCGTTGTCCTGGGCGGTCGAATTGCAAATGGCCCTGCACGCGGATCATTGGGCGCGATCATCGGGTCATTCAAATCGGAAACCACCAAACGGGTGAACCGCCTGAACGGCACACCTGGCAGGTCCCTGTGGCAACCCAATTTCCACGAACGGGTCATCCGCGAACAGACCGGTGAAATTTGGCAGATCGCACAGTACATCAGCAATAACCCGAAGAACTGGCGATGACCACCCGCATCCTCACCGACCAACTCCACCGCACCATCCAAGTGCCGTCGCAACCACAGCGCATCATCTCCCTCGTCCCCTCGCAGACCGAACTGTTGTACGACCTCGGCCTTGGCGAGCGTGTAGTGGGTATCACCAAATTCTGCATACACCCGGAAACGTGGTTCAATACCAAACACCGCATTGGTGGTACCAAGAAGGTGGACTTGGACAAGGTTCGCGCGCTTAAGCCGGACCTGATCATCGGCAACAAGGAGGAGAACGACCGCAGCGACATCGAAGCACTGGCGAAGGAGTTTCCGGTGTGGATGAGCGACATCCGCGATCTGGATGGGGCACTGGACATGATCAAGCGCGTGGGCCTTGTAACTGCCACAGAGGACAAGGCAGCGGATCTTGCAGCGCGGATCGCGCAAGCCTTCGCGGCGCTACGACCGCGGGAAGAGCCACGCACTGTGGCCTACCTGATCTGGCGCGAGCCCTACATGGTGGCCGGCCACGGCACCTTCATCAACGACATGCTGAAGCGCATGGGCCTGATCAACGTGTTCGACGAAGGCGATGCGCGCTATCCGCAGATCACGGAACAAGAACTGGCCGAAGCCGATCCGGAAGTGATCCTGCTCTCCTCTGAGCCCTATCCCTTCAAGGAAAAGCACATCCTGGACCTGAACATGGTATGCCCCGGAACACCGGTGCACATCGTTGACGGGGAACTCTTCAGTTGGTATGGCAGCCGTCTTTTGCGTTCGCCGGAATACTTCAGCGGTCTGCGCATCGTTTGAGTGGACGCCATAGGCCTTGGCATGGCCCTACTTTTGCTCCACTCCCGCCACATGCCACGTTCTTTCGCTCTACTCCTGCTCGGCCTGTTCGCAGTGCCTATCGCACAAGGGCAGCGGGTGGGGCTTGTACTCAGCGGTGGTGGGGCCGTGGGCCTTACCCACGTGGGTGTCATACAGGCCTTGGAGGAGAACGGCGTACCCATCGACTACATCACCGGCAGCAGCATGGGTGCGTTGGTGGGCGCCATGTACGCTTCGGGGCTTTCCCCGTGGGAGATGGATTCCCTCTTCAATACGGACCAGTACAAGATCATGGCCGATGGCGGCGTTGAACGGCAGTACCAATACTACTTCAAGCAGGATCCGCTGGATGCTTCGCTGATCAACCTGCGCTTCGCCTTGGACACCACCATCCAGACCTCCCTACCCACCAACCTGCGCAGCCCGGTGCTCATGGACTTCGAGCAGATGCGTGGCTTCGCGCCAGCAGCAGCACTTTCCGGCTACGACATGGACAAGCTCTTCGTACCCTACCGATGCGTGGCCTCGGACATCACCAACCAACGGGCGGTGGTGATCAGCAAGGGCGACCTTGGGCAGGCGGTGCGGGCCAGCATGAGCTATCCCTTCTACTTCAAGCCCATCCGCATGGATGGCAACCTGATGATGGACGGCGGCCTGTACAACAACTTCCCGAGCGATGTGATGTACAGCGACTTCATGCCGGATTTCATCATCGGCAGCAACGTGGCCAACAACGCGGCTCCGCCCAGCGAGGATGATCTGCTGAGCCAGATACGCTCCATGATGCAGGGCCGAACGGACTATTCGGTGATCTGCGAGGAGGGCGTGATCATCGAACCCATCACCACAACCTCCCTCTTCGATTTCAGCAACGCTGGAGCCACCATCGCGGACGGCTACCGTGCCGCCATTGAGCGCATGCCCGAGATCCTGGCACAGATCGAGCGACGCATACCTCGGGAGGAGGTGGATGCCCGGCGCAAAGCCTTCCGGTCGCAGTTCCGTCCCTTGGTGTTCGGTGAAGTAAGCATCACGGGCCTGAACCGTTCACGTACGCGCTTCATCCGCCAAAGCCTTTTGCCGCGCCGGAGCGATACCCTGACCATGGCCCAGTTGAAACCGGCCTACTTCCGGCTTTATGCGGACCCCAACATCGCTTTGCTCTACCCACGGGCCACCTACATACCGGAGCGTGGCAACTACGACCTGGACCTGCTGGTGAAGCCCGAAAAGGACCTGGAGGTGCGCTTCGGTGGCATGTTCTCGTCGCGCCCCATAAACACCGGCATGGTGGGGCTGCGCTATAATCTGTTCGGCCGCAGTTCGGCGCACATCGAGGCACTCTCCTATTTCGGCAAGTTCTATTCCGCCGGGCAGCTGCGCATGCGCGCCAACCTCAGTACGGCAACGCCCCTGTACATCGAACCGATGTTCACCCTGCACCGCTGGGACCACTTCCGGAGCTTCTCCACCTTCTTCGATGAGGTGAAGCCCTCCTTCGTGGTGATGCGCGAGACCTGGGGCGGGGTCAACGTAGGCATGGGCCTTGGCAACAAGGGACTGCTGCGCTACGACATCAAACTGGCCGACACCAAGGACCAGTACTACCAGACCGATGCCTTCACAGGTTCCGACACGGCTGACGTGACCAAATTCCAGCATGTTACCTCGGGGCTGATGCTGGAACGTAACTCGCTGAACAGGAAACAGCATGCCAACACCGGTGAGCGCTTGCGTGCCGAATTGCGCTACACTGCCGGGGAAGAACGCACCAACCCGGGTTCCACGCAGGAACAAAGCGAGGATTTCAGGCAGGACCACGAGTGGCTCCAGGCCAAGGTGACCTTGGAGAAGTACTTCCTGCCGAAAGGGGCCTTCCGCTTCGGCCTGTTCACCGAGGGTGTGGTCAGCAGCATGCCCAGCTTCCAGAACTATACGGCCAGCGTGGTGCGCGCACCCGCCTTTCAACCCACACCGGAAAGCAGGACCTGGTTCATCGAGGAGTTCAGGGCGCCGAACTACATCTCGGGGGGCCTGCGCAGCATCATCGCGGTGGCCAAGAACAAGTTCGACCTACGGCTGGAAGCATTCGTGTTCCAACCCTACGAGCCCTTTGTGCGCGGTGATGCGGATGCCACCGAAACAGCAGCGAGCTTCACCCAGCGCTACTACATCGGCTCAGGCTCCATGATCTACCAAAGTCCGGTGGGGCCGGTGTGGTTCAATTTGAGCTACTTCGATGGTGTACGCGAGCCCTGGGTGTGGAGCCTGAACTTCGGCTACGTGATATTCAACCAGAAGGCACAGGAATAAGCAGGAGCGATCCACCGGCTCCAGTGCTTTCCTTTGTACACACACTGCTGCATGATAGACCATTCACTGCTCGACCACTACGAACGCACCGCAGGTGAACTGCAGAAGGTTCCACAAGGCCATGGCATTGCGGCCGATCTGTGGGAGATCTTGGACGAACTGATGCTGGACCTGCACCTGATACGCCATGGCTATGC
Organism: Flavobacteriales bacterium; assembly: GCA_040881405.1. Taxonomy (GTDB): domain Bacteria; phylum Bacteroidota; class Bacteroidia; order Flavobacteriales_F; family PHOS-HE28; genus PHOS-HE28. The sequence continues at coordinate 5,073 of JBBEDG010000027.1, forward strand.
GGACGAGGGCTATGCCCGGCACGTGGAACGGGAGCTGACCAAGGTGTGCGAAGATGCCAGCGTGATAGAGCGGGTGAAGGCGCTGCGGATCTGAGGGCGACCTCTGTGCCAGCTTCGGGGGCTACCCATATGCCGTCCCTCTGGGACTGATCCCAACCGCATGTCGCCCCTCCGGGACCAACAGCAGAAGGGCATGAAAAAAGCCCCCCGGTTCGCGGAGGGCTTTTCAACGGTGGGATGATCGGCAGGCTCAGGCTTGGGCCGTGGGGCCGCCGAAATTCATGGGGACTTCGGGCATCTCGGTCTCGCGCACGGTACCGTGTACCTGCTCGAACTTGCTGATGTTGTCCGCCAGTGCCCGCATGAGGCGCTTGGCATGCTGCGGGGTGAGCAGGATACGCGAACGCACCTTGGCTTTGGGCACACCGGGCATGACACGCACGAAGTCCAACACGAACTCCGAGTTGCTATGAGTGATGATGGCGAGATTGCTATAAATGCCATCGGCCACTTCCTCGCTGATCTCGATGTTCAGCTGGTTGGGGCGGGGTTGGTCCTTTGCGTCTGCCATGTTCTGTTGTGTGGTAATGTGGCGATAGGGGCGGATGATGATCCGCCCCTACCCCACAAATGGTCATTCGGTAACCTCTGCCGGCGCGGAGCGTTGGGCGAGCATACGCTCGTATTCGTCCTTGTTGGCCACCACGGTCTGGCGGTAGGCACGTGCGCCGGTACCGGCAGGGATCAAGTGACCCACGATCACGTTCTCCTTCAGGCCGTTCAGGTGGTCCTCCTTGGCGTTCACAGCAGCCTCGTTCAACACCTTGGTGGTCTCCTGGAAGGAAGCCGCACTGATGAAGCTGTCGGTCTGCAAGGAAGCACGTGTGATACCCTGCAGCATGGTGCGTGCTGTATCAGGATGCGCTGCACGTGATTCGGCAAGCTTGGCATCGCGGCGCTTCAGGCCACTGTTCTCATCGCGGAACTTGCGCAGGGAAACCATCTGGCCCACGTTCAGGGTTGTGCTATCGCCCACGTCGGTGATCACCACCTTGTCGTAGATGGAATCGTTCTCCTCGCTGAACTCGATCTTGTTCACGCTCTGGCGCTCCAGGAACTTGGTATCTCCTGGATCCTCGATCTCCACCTTGCGCATCATCTGGCGCACAATGACCTCGAAGTGCTTGTCGTTGATCTTCACACCCTGCATGCGGTACACCTCCTGCACCTCGTCCACCAGGTACTCCTGCACGCGGGTGGGGCCTTGGATGTTGAGGATGTCCGAAGGGCTCACGGCACCATCGCTGAGGGGTTGACCCGCTTTGATGAAGTCGTTCTCCTGTACCAGGATGTGCTTGCTCAGGGGCACCATGTAGGTCTTGTGTTCGCCGGTGCGGCTTTCCACGATGATCTCGCGGTTGCCCCGCTTGATCTTGCCGTAGGAAATGATACCGTCGATCTCGCTCACCACAGCTGGGTTGCTGGGATTACGTGCCTCGAAGAGTTCCGTTACGCGGGGCAGACCACCGGTGATGTCACCACCCTTGCCGGAGCTGCGGGGGATCTTCACCAACACGTCGCCGGCCTCCACCTTCTGGCCTTCGGTGACCATGATGTGCTCACCAACGGGGAGGCTGTAGTTCTTCAGTTCCTCCTTGCCCTTGGTGTCCAGGATCTTGATCGCTGGGTTCTTGCGCTTGTCGCGGCTCTCGATGATAACCTTCTCAGCGAAGCCCGTTTGTTCGTCGATCTCCTCGCGGTAGGTGGCGTTCTCTTCGATGGCCTCGAAGGCGAGCTTACCAGTGAATTCGGACAAGATCACCGCGTTGTAGGGGTCCCAGGTGCAGATCACATCGTTCTTGTTGATGCTATTCTGTCCGGTAACGTAGAGGAACGCGCCGTAAGGGATGTTGCTGGTGGTGAGCACGATGCCCGTGTTGGCATCCACGATGCGCATTTCGGCGCTTCGGCTGATCACCACTTCGGCGTCCTTGCCCTGGCGGTCCTTACGCTTCACAGTGCGCAGTTCCTCGATCTCGAGAACACCGTCGTACTTCGCGCGGATCTCGCTCTCTTCGGTCATCTTACCAGCCACACCACCCACGTGGAAGGTACGCAGGGTAAGCTGGGTTCCTGGTTCACCGATGGACTGTGCAGCGATCACGCCCACGGCCTCCCCGATCTGTACCATACGGCCAGTTGCCAGGTTGCGGCCGTAGCATTTGCCGCAGGCACCCTGCTTCATTTCGCAGGTGAGCACGCTGCGGATCTCCACCTCTTCGATGGGACTGTTGGCGATGGCCGCAGCAATGTCCTCGTTGATGGACTCGCCACTGCTCACCAACAACTCGCCGGTTTGTGGGTGCAGCAGATCGTGTACGCTGGTACGGCCCAGGATGCGGTCGTACAGGCTTTCCACGATCTCTTCGTTCTTGCGCAATGCGGTGGCCACCAGTCCGCGGAGTGTTCCGCAGTCGTCGGCGGTGATCACCACGTCCTGGGCCACGTCCACCAAACGACGGGTCAGGTAACCTGCGTCGGCCGTTTTCAGTGCGGTATCGGCAAGACCCTTACGGGCACCGTGGGTGGAGATGAAGTACTCCAGGATCGAGAGGCCCTCCTTGAAGTTGGATAGGATGGGGTTCTCGATGATGTCCTGTCCTCCACCGCCAGCACCTTTGTGCGGCTTGGCCATCAGTCCGCGCATACCGCTAAGCTGGCGGATCTGCTCCTTGGATCCACGGGCACCGCTGTCCATCATCATGTAGATGGAGTTGAAGCCCTGCTTATCCTTGGTGATGTGCTCCATCAAGGTGTGGGTAACCTTGCTGTTGGTGTGTGTCCAGATGTCGATGGTCTGGTTGTAGCGCTCGTTGTTGGTGATGAGGCCCATGTTGTAGTTGCCCGTCACCTCGTCCACCTCGGCCTGTGCTTTCTTCACCAGCAGCTCCTTGGCTTCGGGAATGACCACATCGTCCAGGTTGAAGCTCAAACCACCTTTGAAGGCGCTCATGAAGCCCAGGTCCTTGATGTCGTCCAGGAACTGTGCGGCACGTGCGATACCTGTCTCCTTCACCACACGACCGATGATGTCGCGCAGTGCCTTCTTGGTGAGCACTTCGTTGATGAAGCCCACTTGATTGGGTACCACCTCGTTGAAGAGGGTGCGACCGCAGGTGGTCTCGATCATCTGGTTCTTG
>JBBEDG010000028.1:0-8232 GCA_040881405.1 Flavobacteriales bacterium
CACCTCTGCGGCAACCTCCGACACTTCATCGGGCTCGAGCTGGGCGGCATCGCCTACACCCTCGACAGGGAACGCGAATTCGATACGGTACATCTTCCCCTTGCCGTGCTGATGGAAGAAGTCGACCTGGCTCGGCAAGCTGTGGAACGGACCTTGGAGACACTTCCGCCTGAACGACTGATCGCTCCGTACCCCCTGAAGGTATTGGACAAGGAGTGGGCAACGGGCGATTTCCTCCTTCACCTCTACGGCCACCTCAACTACCACCTGGGTCAGATCGACTACCACCGCAGGATCCTGGGCTGAACCGAACCCCGCATGTCCAACATCGACCTCATCATCGAAGAACGTCCCGCTGATGTGGGCAACTTCCTCGTAGGCCGCCTGCTCCCCTTCTACCGCAAACGCATGGTGGGACCCTTCGCCTTCATCGACCACATGGGCCCAGTGGACATGCCGAACGGCGATGACTTCGACGTCCCTCCACATCCGCACATCGGCCTCAGCACTTTGACCTACCTCTTCGAGGGCAGCATCATGCACCGCGATAGTTTGGGTACGGCTGTAGAGATCAAACCCGGTCAGGTGAACTGGATGACGGCCGGCAAAGGAATCGTACACAGCGAACGCACGCCCGACCATCTGCGCGGCAAGCCCAAGCGCATGCACGGCCTGCAGATCTGGGTGGCATTGCCGAAGGATCTGGAGGAGATGGAACCCTCCTTCCACCACAGCAACGAGGCGGATCTGCCTGCGTGGGAACAGGATGGCGCGCGCTTCAAGCTGATCGCCGGTGAGGTCTTCGGCAGGAAGTCACCCGTGCCGGTCTACAGCCCCTTGTACCTGATCGAGATCAAGAGCACGGAGGCTTGTACGGTGGAGATCGGCAAGGAACTCTTCGGGGAATCGGGCCTCTACATCCTGGAAGGAGCGATCGAGAACCCCTCGACAAGCTCGGGGCAAGTTGGCGAACGCTTCGGTCCGAAGCAGTTGCTCGTTTCCAAGAACCCCGAGCTCTGCGCCTTCACACTTGAGGCGAACACCACCGTCTACATTTTCGGCGGTGAGCCTTTCCCTGAGGAGCGACACATCCACTGGAACTTCGTGGCCAGCACCAAGGAACTGATCGAGGCCGCCCGCCAACGTTGGATCGCGCAGGAGTTCCCAAAGATCGAGGGGGAGACGGAGTTCGTGCCGTTGCCGGAAAGGAGGTAACGCCGCTGCGTCTTGGTGATCAGATCTGAATGGACAAAACCCCCGCCAGACCTTCGCGCACCTTCTCCATGCTATCCCGATCCACGTTACCGATGAGTTTTACGAATCGCGTGTCACTGATAGAACGAACTTGAAAACAGTCCGCTGCCGAGGTCTTCGTGAGCTTGGTCAGTTGGTCTGGTTCGACACGGACCATCCAAGGTGCTTGGGCATAGTGGGGTTTCCAGTCGGTCAGCGGAACAACGATCTTCAAGGGCAAGCGGCCCACAGAATCATCACTGACAATGATCACCGGACGGGTCTTGCGGATCTCAGCACCTTGGGTCGGATCAAGGTCCACCGACCAGATCTCACCTTGCTTCATAGAAGGCATCCAGATCGATGTCCGTGAATTCCGTCAATCCCTTGTTCGTTCGGTATTCATGCTCCATGGCTTCCGCAGCCACGGAAAGGGATTGCTTGATCTCTGCTCCGCGTAAACTACGAAGCGCTGCTTCCATCACGCGTAACCTCTCTGCGACCGGGAGTCGTTCGATCTCGGCGATCAGATCTTTGGTACCCATGTCCCAAATATAAGCGGAGACGCACAGCATTTTCTAGCGGACAAGATCACCCCTCCAAATGCAGGAATGCCTGAAGGTCACAGGTGGAGAGGGCCTTCGTGCCGTTACAGAGAATAAAACAAGAGACCAAGGCCGGCCTCATTCACAGCCACTCCACCAACGATAAACCGCCACCGATGACGGTCTGTTGGTGATTGAAGTCGATCATACTTTCTCCGTAGCCATGGAACACCTGCAGGTGGAACTTGGCACGTTTGTTCATTGGTATGGCCCAATCCAATTGCATCGAACCACGACCCGGTGAAAGGTCGAGCGAGTGCCTCGCCAGCATGCTGAGCACATGCCCTTTGCGCTGATGGACCACCAACAGATCACCTCGCCCGACGAAGCGTTCGATGTTGGGGTTCTCGTCCACGGAGGCCTTTTCTTGTACGCGCATCCACGGACGTACTACGATGGACCAGCCCGGCCGCTCGAAGCCCACGTGCCCCACCACCCGGTTCCAGCTGCGTGTCAGGAAGAACGCCCGGCCATTGCTCTGGTGGATGAAGCCCACGCCGGCCATGCACATGCGCCAGCCCAACAGTCGAACGTTCGTGGCGAAGTTGAGGATGAGCTCCGGCTCATAGTTCGTTTCTCTGAACAAGCGCGATAGTTCGCGATTGTACATCTGCCAGCGCATGCTTTGGGTATGTGCGAACCACAGATCGCCGTGGCCTTTGAAAAGCCCTTGGGCCAGTTTGAACTTGAGGCTGAGCTGGAACTTGAACTCGGTGGCCTGGTAAGGTGCCGCGAGGGGCAACGATGTTGTGTCCACCCCGGTAGAGGGCTGTGTATTGGAGTTGTTCGTCCAACTCACAGGCAGGAAGAACACCGGCTTATATGGCCGGATCAGGAAGGTTCCGTTGCGGGTGCTATCGTCCAGCTCCCAGCGCTGGCTTAGGCTTCCACCTCGCAGAAAAGCATCGACCTGTGCCGTAGAGCGAAGTCCAAGATGATATGCGAAGAGCAACAAGAGCCATGGGAGAATGCGTGGCGAAGTGTACATTTTATCGAGAGGCACGAACATGGTTGGCCCATCGGCGAAGAAAGCGAACTTTCCGCTGTACACAGCTTCAGCGTGTAAGGGGACGGACCGAACAAAACGCCTTCAAGCAGGGCCATCATCATTTCGCAATGATCCGTTGCGAAATGAAAGAATGCGGCGGCCTTCTTTGCCAAGGGATCCCGCCGCTGCATTCAATGGTAAGAGCGTTCAGGAAATAATCTACCAGAAAGCGGATCGCTTCTACCCACCACCACGCGAAAGGGGTGCCGGACACCATGCCCGACACCCCTCCATTCGCACAAGGGCATTCGTCTATCCTTGCACGATAGGGCCGCGTAAGGATTCCATGAGCGCACCAAATTCCGCAATGATGCTCATTGGCACACCGTTCTGCTGTGCCCCGATGACCACATCGGCGATGAACTGGTCGTGCGCTGCGTCGGTCACCAAGCCCGTCATACGTGGGTTGGTGGTCGGGTTGTGCGCATCAACCATGTTGAGGCCCGTGTACTGGATGCTTGTGGCACCCGCACCCACGGCGAAGAAATCGCTGAGGCGCTTGCTTAGAACCGCAAGCCCAGTGAGCTGTCCAGCACCCACTTCACCGAGGAGCACCGCGAAGTAGGGCTGCAATTCAGGATCGGCCGCGATGACGAAGATGGAACTGTCCACCACGGAGCGGATGGCGAGATATCCCTTCTTCACATCCATGCCGGGGTTGGCGGGATCGGCAACAAGGGTATCACCACCGAGGCGGAAATAGAGTGCCGGAGTTGGTGCCGGACCGGGAGCTGGGGGCGTAGGAGTATCGTCGTCCTTCTTGCAGCCGGTGGATAGTATGACAGCGGCGATGGCCGTCAAGAGCAGGGTTTTGATGGAGGTCTTCATGGTCGTTCTGGTGTTGGTTGTTCGGTCAAGTTGTTCGGGGTTGAAGTGTGTGGTTCGGTTCACCAGAAGCTGGCCTCGGCAGGTGCCTTCATTGGGCAGCCGTTGGCCATTTCCTCTGCTGATACCACGAACTGCGTCACAGGCAGCGCGGTGGTGGCACGTACATGGGCCAGCACATTGTCCTGGGTCTGTTTGCTTCGGTCGTAGCCGTAGGTGATGGTTCCCGCTTCGGCATTCACGAAGCAGTGCTGCACACCGTCCAGTTGGAGCACGGCGCTCTTGATGGCGGTTGCTCCTTCGGCATCCATCGGAAGCTCGACATCAAGGCGGCCCATTTGCACGTTGGCCAGATGGCCCGATGGCTTGCTCGTTACCTGGTACAGGTGGAAGGCCAGCACGCCGCCCAGCAGGACAACGATGGCCAGTGCGGCGAAGAAGACGCGTTTGAGGATGTTGGTGGAATTGCTCATGGTGTAGGGGTTTTGGTTGTTGTAATGTGGCTCCGTGGTGTTGGCGTGATCCCGGATCAGGGCCGCCCCGTCCTTGCGAACGGAAGCGACCCTTCCACCGGAGCACCACACCAACCATTGTCAACTCTTCGGCAGAAGCACGGTATCGATCACGTGGATCACGCCGTTGCTCTGGTACACATCATAGGTGCTGATGTTGGCGTAGCCGCCATTGACATCCACCACCATGATGTTAGTGGGACCGTTGAGGCTGAAGGTGAGTTCCTGCCCGGCCACGGTCTTCATCGTTGCCTTGCCTCCCCCCTTCTTGATCGCTGCTTTTATCGCGGCAGCATCGAACTTGCCCGCCAGCACGTGGTAGGTGAGCACGGTGCTCAAGGTCGCTTTGTTCTCGGGCTTCAGCAGGTTGTCCACTGTTCCCTCGGGCAGTGCGGCAAAGGCCGCGTTGGTGGGGGCGAACACCGTGAATGGACCCTCGCCTTGGAGCGTGGCCACCAAACCCGCCGCTTTCACGGCAGCTACCAAGGTGGTATGGTCCTTCGAGTTCACTGCGTTGGTCACGATGTCCTTCATCGGGTACATCGCCTCGCCGCCCACCAGCACGGTGGTTCCTTTATCGTTCTGTGCGTAAATGCTTGCCTGGGTCCCGCCTATCAGCAAGGTCAACAGCAGGATCTTGATCGTTCTCATGGTCGTTTTGTTTTGGTCAGGTATCGTGTTGCGGTCGGTATCACTTGCGGATGAAGCGCGCGGTACTCACACCATTCTCGCCGATCGCCATCAAGGTGTAGTATCCGGCAGGCAGCGCCACGATCCGCAGCACAATGCGCCCGGATGCGTTGCTGTGCTGGGGCACTGCGACCTGCCGACCCATTGCATCCAACACCATCAGGTTGGTCACACTGTTGTCGCCGAGCATCACCGTGACCTGCTCATCAGCTGGTACCGGGTACACTTCCAACTTCGTGTGGCTGGGGCTGCCGTCGGCGATACCGGTGGAAATGGCCGCACAAGCTGGTCCTCGCTTCACCTGGCCACGCAGCTCGCCATTGGGAAAGTCCATGGTGTGGATGTTCAAGTAGAGCATGTCGTTGCGGAGTTGCACGCTGTTGGCAACGGCGAATGGAGTGTTGGCATCCATGCCGGTCCAGTAGGTGAAGACCGCATTATCCACCCAACTCGGGCCCAGGTCGTAGATCACAGGACCGTTCACGCCCATGGCTGCTTCATGCAAGTGAGCAGCCTGGGTCATGCTGGCATCGGTCACCAGCATGATGTGCGCATTGCTCTGGTCGCGATCCACCGTAACGATGCCACCACCGGTGGCCATGCTCATGTTCATGGGTACTTCCTGTGCGCCGTTCGCATCCACCGTGTAGCCTTCACGCATGTAGCGGTACACCTGGCCGCGGATCTCGCCATTCGGGTTCATCGCGGTGTGGACGTTGATGTACACCTCGCCACGCAGCAACTGGGTGATGAGCATGTCGCCAAGACCACTGGTATTGAAAGATCCCATGATCCGCTCGCTGCCCATGATACCGGCCTCGAGATCGAGGATCACGCCACCGTTCTGCCCCGGATCACCCAGGTGCAGGTGTGCCGCAGCGATGGGACCGCTGAGCCCGTTGATGCGCACATCGTACATGGCCATGGAGAGGTCGGCCGATAGCATGATGGAAGCCACGCCCTTGGCCATGGTCGCCACAGCGGGCACTTCCTGGTCACCATCGAGCCAGGCATCGAAGGGCACGCCTTCCACGGCCATGAGCTGCCCGCGGATCTCGCCATTGGGATGCATGGCGGTATGCACGTTCAAGTAGATGTTGCCCATGAGCAGATCTGGAAGGAATGTCGTGGGATCGGCCATACCGACGATGGTATTGCCCATGATGTCGCCGCCCAGGTCGAGGACAACGCCACCATTCTGGCCCATTGGACCACTGTGCAAGTGCGCTGCCTGGATGGGTCCGCTAAGGCCGTTGATGACCACGCGGTAGGAGAGCATGCCGCCGTGCTTGGCCAGTTGGAAGGTGGCCATGCCACTTCCATCGGTCATTACGGGTGGCACTTCCTGCATGCCGCTCAGGTCGGCCACCATGGCGATGTCCGTCTCGGGTACGATCTGGCCACGGATCTCGCCATTGGGATGCATGGCCGTATGGACATTCAGGTAGAGCTCGCCGCGCACATGGGCAGCGATGATCTCTGGCGTAATGGCACTTCCGGTAAGTTGTGCCTGCAGGCGGTTGCCCGCGACCATGTCCGTGAGGTCCACCAGCACCGGACCGTTGACGCCGGCCACACCGTCATGGATGTGCAGACCCATGATGGGGCCGCTGAGGCCGTTGAAGTGGCCCAGGATGCAGAGCGTGTCGCGGGTGGCGTTGAGGGTGAGGCTGGCCACGACCATGCCATCGGTGGTTACGGCGGGCACCTCCTGCATGCCGTCCAGACGGGCGCTGAATTGTAGGTGGGCTTGCAGGTGGGCGGCTTGGACATGGTAGCCACTTGCGGCGATACCCAAGGTGATCAGAATGGTGTTCAATGGTCTCATGATCGTAGGAGTTTGGTTTTTGGGAGTGATATGTCAAGACCTACGGGGACCGGACCTCGATCGGATCACTACGGACCAGAATAAAAAGAGAAAGCCGCGCTGGGCGCGGCTTAAAAGAGGACAGCAAGCTTCACCGTCAGACCTGTCCGATCAGCACCATGGCCTCCAAGGTGGGGCTTACGCTACCGCCTTCGGGCTCCAAGGTCACGGCGAAGGCTTGGGCGTTGCCTATGCCTTTCATGGCCTGTACCACCGGTGCCTCATCACCGAGTGTGAACACACCAGCATCCACGGGTTGACCATCCACGATGGCCCACAGTTGGTATTGTTTGCCGGCAGGCGCCTGCGCCAGTTGCAGCACATCGAGGTGAACGGCCTTGCGGTCCTTATCCCAATACACACGGGCTTTGGCTTCGGGGTCGGCCAGCGTGCCGTTCAACAGCACCACATCCATGCGCGGATCGCTCACCACGGCCAGCATGTTCTGGGAACGTTCCAAGGAAGCACGTTGCACTTGAAGCTCCTCCGCGAGCACGCTGCGGTCCGTTTCCAGGCGGGCCAGTTCCACGCGAACGTTGCGTAGTTCGGAGAACACCATGAGGTTGAGACCGGCACTGATGACGAAGGCCACCGTTGCCGCAGCGGCCAGCCAGCCCCAGCTGCGCTGCGCAGGTGCTTCACGCTTGCTCTCGCGCGTTATCGGGACCACCGGAGGAACTGCCCGCTGCTCACTGCGTTCGGCCGCGATGGTCTCCAGCACGCGCGCTTTCACAGCGGGTGGTGGTGCCACGGCATCGGCCATGGCCAAATGCTCCAAGGCCTCTTCGATCTGGTCCAACTCGGCACGCACCCGCGGATCCATGGCGCGGGCCTGCTCCACCACGCGCGCATCGGCAACGCTCAGCTGGCCCATCACATAGGCCTCGAGCATACCACTGCTGATGATGTCGTTGGTGTTCATCGGTGATCCTTGAGCAAAGTTCTCAATTCCTGCAATGCGCTTCGGGTGCGTGATTTGACCGTACCCAGCGGTAGTCCAATGCGGTCCGCGATCTCTTGTTGCGAATAGCCTTTGTAATACGCCAGATCGATCAGGTCGCGATGCTCCTCCCGCAGGCCTCCGACAACATTGCGCACATCAGCGCCTTCCATTGCTTGATGAGGGTCATCGCTTCCGAGGCGATATACGTGATCCTCCATCGGGCGGATCATTTCGCCTTGCTTTACCTCGGCCGAACGCAACTTGTCGATGGCCGTGTTCCTGGCGATGTTCACCATCCAGGTGAAGGGCCGTCCCTTGGAGCTGTCGTAGGACGGGGCGTTCTTCCAGATCTTCACGAAGGTGTCCTGCACCACTTCCTGCGCCAGTTCTTCCTTGCCCACCATTCGCATCACCACGCCGTAGATGGCGGGGCTGAAGGCATCGTACAGCGCCCCCAGCGAAGCTTCATCGCCCGTGGCGACGGCACCAAGCAGCTGTATGGGTTCTAC
>JBBEDG010000029.1:0-8144 GCA_040881405.1 Flavobacteriales bacterium
TTGAAGTTTGCCGATATTTCCATGGAGGGGGACGATGTGATCTATGTGCAACCCAATGCCGAGATCGCCCGCGAGGTCTTGAACGACCTCACTCCGCTGATAACCTTATTGACGACCGTCTTGTTGGTCGTAGGTATCGTCCAGGGCTCCAGATAGGTCCTACACGGCATCATGCTCAACGACGAAACCAGCCAGCGCAGTCTCAATTTCGAGAGCTACAAAGAGCGCATCACGAACTTCAGCAATGAATTCGAGCTCGGGCTGTTCTTGTTCATCGTTCGGCGCAGCTTGTTGTGGATAGCGCTTTTCATGCTTACGGCTTTGGCCACTTCGGTCCTGTACCTCCGGTATACCGCATCGATCTACGAATCCCGTTCGTTGCTGCAGTTACGGGAACGCAATACGGCCCAACAGGTATTGAGCATGAACACCTTCGGGGAGGACAAGAACCTCCAAGCGGATGTTGAGCTCATGCGCTCGAAGTTCTTCCTAAGCAAGGTTTTGAAGCGAATGCCCTTGGAGGTGAGCTATTTCAACAAAGGGCAGATCCTTACGGAAGAGTTCTACACCCGATCGTTCTTCAAGCTTCGGGATGTGAGCGTTATCGACAAGGCAATATACGACCAACCCATCATGGTCGACCTGTCCAAACCGGACCTCGTAGGTATATCCTACGTACTCGGCGGTCGTGACCACGAGAAAAGCTTCGCGCGCGGTGAATTCGTTCGTACACCGCACTTCACCGGCATATTGGATATCTCCGCCACTGCGGTCGCCTCGGACGTGGACAACCGTATGGTGCTGTACCTCACCATCAATTCGCCGGAGTCCCTCCTCCTGAAGTACTCCAAGCTACTCCAAGTACGTATCGCGGACCCGAATGCCAAAACGGTGGAGATAACCTGCCAGGACGAGAACAATCTGTTGGCCCGGGACCTTGCGCAGATCGCAGCGGAGGCATTCATCGACTACGACGTTGACCGGCAGATCGAAAGTGCCGAGAGCATAATAAAGTTCATCCGGAGCCAGAAGGATACCGTGTTCGAGCAACTCCGTGAAATGGAGTACCAACTCCAGTCCGTGAAGATGGAGAACAAGATCGCGGACCTCGATCAACTTACTCCCATATACCTCGAAAGGAGGACCCTGTACGAGGACGAAATGGTGAAACACTCCATGGACATCGAGCTGCTCAGCGAGATCGAGAAAGCCACCAACAAACCCGTACCCGAGGTCAATGCGCATGATCTTATGCCCCTCTTGATCGGCACACCCTTCGAACAGAACCTTATGGGCATGATCACAACGCTTCAGCATCTGATCATGGAGCGTGAAGCGATGCGGTACGATGCTACGGATGCTCATCAGCACATGAGGTCGCTGGATATGCAGATCGATACCCAGAAGCGCATGCTACTGAGCACAGTGCATATCATACGGCAAAGATCGATCGATCGGAAAGAGGAACTCAGTAACTACCTATCGGAATTCGAACAAGAATTCCTCCAGTTGCCTGAAAAGGAATTGCAGTACGTGCGTATTGCTCGCGTTTTCAACATCAACGAGAAGTATTACACGCAGCTCCTGGAAAAGGACATCGAATACCGCATCAGCAAGGCCGGTTCGGTCTCGGAAAACAGGATCCTTGAGAACTCCTCCGCCTCGGTCGTGCCATTGAGTCCGAAGAGGAACATGGTCTACGCCACCTATCTCGCGTCCGGATTCCTGGTCAGTTTACTGTTCGTGCTCATCCGCTACATACTACACGACAACATTACCTCGCTGCATGATATTGCCAAGCTTTCCAATGCAAGCATAGGTATCCTTGGCATGGTGCCCAAGTACAAGAAGGACATCCCCATCTCCCAACTACTGATAGATAAGAATCCGAAATCCTTGATCGCTGAGGCCTTTCGAAGTATACGCACGAACCTACAGTTCGTCGATAACTCACCAGGGGCTAAGCTCATCGCCATTACAAGCACTATCTCAGGCGAGGGAAAGACCTTTGTGGCCATCAACTTGGCGGGCATCATTTCATACAGTGGAAAGCGGGTGATCATCCTTGACCTGGATATGCGTAAGCCCAAGATCCACCTTGGCTTCGGCGTGGAGAACTTGCAGGGCATGAGCACCTTGCTCATCGGCAAGCACGATCTGGAAACCTGCGTGCGAAAGAGCGAGCTGGAAGGCTTGCACTTCATCACAGCTGGCCCGATACCACCCAATCCATCAGAGCTCATCATCAGTAAGCCCATGGATGATCTCCTCGAAGTGTTGCGTGGCATGTACGATGTGGTCCTTATTGACAATCCTCCAGTCGGTCTTGTTACCGATGGTATTCCCATGATCCAACGGGCGGACTATCCTATCTATATCTTCCGCAGCGACTACAGCAAGAAGCAGTTCGTGCAGAACGTGGACCGCCTTATCAACGAGAACAACATCACTCGCCTGAGCACCATCCTGAATGGCGTTGACATCGACCGGAACAAATACGGCTACAACTACGGATACGGGTACGGGTACGGATATGGCCAAGGCTACGGGGGGGGGTACTATGAAGAGCATAGCAACACCAGCGGTGGATGGTTCTCTTGGATGAAACGAAAAGGATGATGGTGGAACCGCTTGGATTGGAAGGTCTCCTGCTGATACGGCCCAGGATCTTCGGCGATGAACGGGGATACTTCTTCGAAGCCTTCAACGAAGTGGCCTTCGATCGTGGTACCGGTTTGGATCTGCAGTTCGTGCAGGACAATGAGAGTTCTTCTAAAAAGGGTGTGTTACGTGGACTGCACTTCCAATTGCCTCCGTTCGCTCAAGGCAAGCTTGTGCGTGTTGTGAAGGGGGCCGCCCTTGATGTGGTGGTCGACATCCGCCCGGACAGTCCCACCTTTGGCCGGCACGAAAAGATCAGGTTGGATGCGGTGGAAAAGCACTTGCTCTGGGTTCCGCCCGGCTTCGCACATGGATTCCTCACCCTTGAGGATGACACTATTTTCCTTTACAAGTGCACGACCTACTATCACCAGCCTTCGGAACGCACCATCCGCTGGGATGATCCGGACCTGGCCATAGACTGGGGTATCAAAGATCCAATGATCAGCGCCAAGGACAAGGAGGGCCATGCCTTCAAGGGAGATTGGGCAGTTCCGACCCCGTGACAGGAAACGCCATGTACACCGGCACACAACTCTTCCTAATCTATTCAGGGCTCTTCTTCGCAGCTTTGGTCTTCAGCCTGCTCATCAATTCGGTGTTCATGCGCTTCGCAAGAACGCTGGGCATACGTGAGCAGGAACCTACCAACGTTCGCTGGAGCAGCTCCTCCAAACCGGCCTTCGGGGGCATCGGTTTCTTCATCGTGTTCCTGGTTTGTTTCGCGCTGCACGGGGTCATCTTCCCTGGGTTGGCCATGGACGCTTTGCGTCCGGAATTGCTCGGCCTGCTGGCCGCAACTTCCTTGGGATTCCTAATGGGCCTTGCCGACGACGCTTACAACACACGCCCCCTGCTGAAATTCATCGTGCAGCTCCTCTGCGGCTTCGCATTGATCGTTACGGGAACCAGCATCCAAGTGTTCGGTGCACAATGGGCCAACGTGCTCATAACCCTCGTGTGGGTGGTGGGCATGATGAATTCCATCAACATGCTTGATAACATGGATGGAATAACAACAGTGGTATCCATTGCCATTCTGGCCACTGCCACCATGGTGATGATGATACTGGGCCCCATGGAGCCTGTGTTCCTTGTGCTCATGATAGGCACCCTATCGGCCTTATGCGGTTTCCTGTTCTTCAACTGGAATCCATCACGCATGTTCATGGGGGATACCGGAAGCCAGTTCCTGGGTGTGTTCCTGGCATTCGTGGGGATCCGCTTCTTCTGGAACATGCAGTCCCCGCTGGCCACCATCGAGCCTTGGCGGCAGGTCACCGCTACGGCCATCGTATTCCTCTTGCCTTTGGTGGATACAACAGTCGTTTCCATCAACCGCATCGCTAAAGGCAGTTCACCCTTCGTGGGAGGGCGCGACCATACCACACACCATCTCAGCTATGCTGGATTGAGCGATGGACAGGTAGCCCTCACCTTCATAGGTGTCTCTTTGCTCAATGCCTTTTTGGCATTCACCATCTGCGTATTCATACCGGTCTGGGAGAACATCCACACCATTCTTTTCGTTCTTTACTCCATTACCGTTTTCGGCACGTTCTTCGCGCTCACCAAGCGCACCCACCCACCACAGGTATGACCGTGAAGAACCACACAGTGCGACTCTTTTTTCGTTCAATGATGCTTGCAGCAGTGCTCGTGTTCGGGGCCATCAGCATACACATGCTGACGTTCTCCACTACCAGCGCGGAAAGTGATCTGGACCACCAGCGGCAGTTCAATGACAATTACAAGGTCTTTTCACTTACGCTGCCGAACGAACTGAGCTTTTGCGGAGAACCGGTCCCGCTTGAGAGACTGGATGTGCGGGAACGTTTGGACCGTGAACTCTTGGTGAACACCTATTGGCAGAGCAACACTCTGCTGGCACACAAGCGCGCGGCACGGTGGTTCCCATTGATAGAAGAGATCCTGAAGCGCGAAGGTGTGCCGGACGATATGAAATACCTGGCCCTGATCGAAAGTGGGCTTACCAACGTCGTTTCCCCGGCCGGAGCAACAGGGTACTGGCAGTTCATGAAGGAGACGGCGATAGCCGAAGGTCTGGAAGTGAACAGCGAAGTGGACGAGCGCTACAACGTGGAAAAGAGCACCGTGGCAGCAGCCAATTACCTGAAGGAAGGCCATGCCAAATTCGGGAGTTGGTCCATGGCCGCCGCAGCCTACAACCTGGGACAGGGAGGCATTAACAAGCAGGTGGCAAGACAGCAGGAAGAAGACTATTTCGACCTTCTACTTCCCGAGGAGACCTCGCGTTACGTATTCCGCATCCTTGCGATGAAGGAGATCATCAGAGACCCGGAGCGCTATGGTTTCCACATTCGCACCCGGGACCTTTACCCACCTTATCCAACCACCGCGATCGAGGTGAATGGCCCCATCGAGGACTTGGCCGTATTCGCAATTCGCCAGAACACCAACTACAAGACCCTGAAACTGCTGAATCCTTGGTTGCGCGACAACAGGTTGAGCAACAAGGATGGGCGTTCGTACACCGTGTTGCTTCCCGCAGAAGGCTTCGATGAGGCTACGCTCGCGAAGGACTGAGTCGTTCACAGTATTCTCCCCTTGGAAACCAAAACAGCCCCGGACGTTCGCCTTCCTGACCATAGCGATGCCGACCACATTGAGGTGCTCGGTGCACGCGTCCACAACCTGAAGGACATCGACGTACGCATACCCCGCGACCGCTTGGTCGTGATAACGGGGCTAAGCGGCAGTGGGAAAAGCAGTCTCGCGTTCGATACGATCCATGCTGAAGGCCAGCGCCGGTACATCGAAACCTTCAATGCCTATGCCCGCCAATTCCTTGGTGGAATAGAGCGTCCGGATGTGGATCTGATCAGTGGCTTGAGCCCGGTCATCGCCATCGAGCAGAAGACCATCAGCCGCAATCCACGGAGCACCGTCGGAACCATTACGGAGATCTACGACTTGCTGCGCCTGCTCTTCGCACGTGTTGCCGATGCTTACTCCTACGTGACCGGCGAACCCATGGTGCGCTACACCGAGCAGCGCATCGTGGAGCTGATACAGGAAACGTACGAAGGCAAGGAGATCCTGATCCTGGCTCCTTTGGTGCGCGGTCGCAAAGGGCATTACCGCGAGCTGTTCGAACAACTGCTGCGCCAAGGATTCCTGCGGGCACGGGTGGATGGCGAAGTGATCGACATTACCGGTCGCCCCCGTTTGGATCGTTACAAAGTACACGACATAGAGCTGGTGGTGGACCGCCTGAAGGTGAACGCGGCAGGGAAGAAACGCCTGGCCGAAACCTGTGCCACGGCACTGAAGCAAGGCAAGGGCAACCTGTTGGTGCTGGATAGCAAAGGTGGTGAACCGCGGTACCTGAGCCGCCACCTGATGTGCCCCACAAGCGGCATCGCGTACGAGGAACCCGAGCCCAACCTCTTCAGCTTCAACAGTCCTTACGGGGCATGCCCGCGTTGCAACGGACTTGGCCAGGTTACCGAGGTCGCCCTGGACAAGATCGTTCCCGACCGCGGCAAGAGCGTGAAAAAGGGAGGCATTATTCCGTTGGGCACATTCAAGAACACGTGGGTCTTCAAGCAGATCGAGGCGGTCCTTGAACTGCACGGCCACGACCTGAATACGCCCATCGAAGAGATGGAGGATGCCGTGCTGGGCGCACTTCTGAACGGGATGGACGACCCCATCCGCGTACGTAGCGGAGTGGGACTGAGCGACCGCACCGTGCAGTTCGATGGCATCATCCCATTTGTGCTCGAACAGGCCGAAGGAGGACCCAAAACAGCACAGAAGTGGGCAGCAAGTTTCACCCACATGGTGACCTGCCCGCAATGCAACGGTAGCCGCTTGAAGAAGACCGCCCTCCACTTCAGCCTGGGTGGCAAGAACGTGTTCGAACTCACCAACCTTTCCATAGCCGACCTCAATGCCTTCATGGTCGGCCTTTTGGAGCGCTTGGACGAGAAGAAAGCCACCATCGCTCGCGAGGCGGTGAAGGAGATAACGGCGCGCACCCGTTTCCTGTTGGATGTAGGTCTTGAGTACCTGACCCTGGACCGCAGCGCGCGCACCCTGAGCGGTGGTGAAGCGCAGCGCATCCGCCTGGCCACCCAGATCGGCAGCCAACTTACCGGCGTCCTCTACATCCTGGACGAACCCAGCATTGGGCTTCACCAGCGTGATGACCAACGTCTTATTGGCAGCCTGCGCAGCTTGCGCGATGGAGGCAACAGCGTACTTGTGGTGGAACACGACAAGGAAATGATGATGAGCGCCGACCACCTCATCGATATTGGCCCCGGCGCAGGCGAGCATGGCGGGCGGATCGTGGCACAGGGCGATCCGCACCAATTGGCCTTGGGCGACAGTACCACGGCTCGTTACCTCCGTGGCGAAATGCGCATCGCGGTTCCGCAAACCAGACGCAAAGGCAACGGAAAGAAGATCCGTCTTGTCGGCGCCAAAGGGAACAACCTGAAGGATGTGGATGCCGACTTTCCTTTGGGGACCTTCATCTGCGTTACAGGTGTGAGCGGAAGTGGCAAAAGCACCCTGATCGGAGATACCCTTTATCCCATTCTGAGCAGGTACTTCTACCGGAGCGAGGCCCAAGCCCTTGACCACGAGGGTATCGAAGGCCTGGAGCACATCGACAAAGTGATCGAAGTGGACCAAAGTCCGATAGGGCGAACACCACGCAGCAACCCGGCCACCTATACTGGATTGTTCGACCATATCCGTGAACTCTACGCCCAATTGCCCAGCGCGAAGATCCGCGGGTACAAGTCCGGCCGCTTCAGCTTCAACACCCCGGGTGGTCGCTGTGAAACCTGCAAGGGTGCAGGTGTTCGCACCATAGAGATGAACTTCCTGCCCGATGTGGCCGTACCCTGCGAAACGTGTCGTGGGAAACGCTTCGATCGAGAAACACTGGAAGTTCGTTTCAAAGGCAAAAGCATCGCCGATGTGCTCGCCATGTCGGTGGAAGAAGCAGCACAACTCTTCTCGGACATACCACGCATCAACGACAAGCTGCGTACCCTGCTCGATGTGGGACTGGGCTATGTTACGCTGGGCCAGAGCAGCACAACCCTGAGCGGTGGCGAGGCACAGCGCATCAAGCTCGCCAGCGAACTAAGCAAGCGCGATACGGGCAACACATTCTACATCCTGGACGAGCCCACCACTGGCCTCCACTTCGACGATGTGAAGCAGCTCATCGTGGTTCTGGACCGCTTGGTGGATGCCGGAAATACCGTGCTCGTCATCGAACACAACCTGGACATCATCAAGGTGGCCGACCACGTGATCGACATGGGGCCGGAAGGTGGCGGGGGGGGCGGTACTATCGTGGCGCGAGGAACCCCGGAAGAGGTGGTGCTCATGGGGAGAGGCCACACCTACCCTTTCCTGAAGACTGAGTTGGCTTAGCCTGCGCTCATCGCCGCGTGTTACGCCATGGTCGCTCGATC
>JBBEDG010000030.1:0-5900 GCA_040881405.1 Flavobacteriales bacterium
ATGTACTTCGCCACTGCCAGCATCTCCTTGCGCGAACAGCAGGGTGCCCGGCTTTAAGTACCGGATGCTCACACCTTGCGCCAGTCGTGCCAAACGGTCCGCAGCCATCCGGTCGAAGGGCGGGTGCCTATGGAGAAAATCCGCGACACGGTCCACGATGCTGTTGGCGGGCATGGGGGTGAAGGTCGGAAAAGGCCGACATCATCGCATGACCCTTGTCATGCCAAAAGCAGGAGGGGAGCGCTACCCGAACGGTCTGTCCAACCAACCCGTCGAGCGCGCTCCCCGTCCTTCGAGGTCCTCGTTGTTCTAATGGAACTGTGCCGTCTCCGTGCTTTCGGCCATTGCTGTGGTGCTGCTGCCTTGCTGCACGGTGTTCTGCACCGCATCGAAGTAGCCGGTGCCCACGAAGCTCTGGTGTTTCACGGCTTTGAAGCCTTTGTCCTGCAGGGCGAACTCGCGCTCCTGCAGGGCGCTGTAGCCGAGCATGTTCTTCTCCTTGTAGGCCAGCGCCAGCTCGAACATGCTGGTGTTCAAGGCATGGAAACCGGCGAGGGTGATGAACTGGAAACGGTAACCCATTTCGGCCAGTTGTTCCCCGAAGGTTTCGAGGTCCTTAGGCCCCAAGTGCTTGGCCCAGTTGAAGGAGGGCGAGCAGTTGTAGGCCAGCATCTTGCCGGGGAATTTGGCGTGAACGGCTTGTGCGAATTCACGGGCGTAACCGAGATCCGGGTTGCTGGTCTCCATCCAGATCAGGTCTGCGTACGGAGCGTATGAGAGGGCGCGGTCGATGCCTTGTGCGATGCCGTTCTTCACGTGGAAGAAGCCTTCGGCGGTGCGCTGACCGGTGATGAACTTGCGGTCGCGCTCGTCGATGTCGCTGGTGATCAGGTTGGCTGCATCGGCATCGGTGCGGGCCACGAGCAGGGTGGGCACACCCATTACGTCGGCACCCAGGCGGGCCGCCACCAGCTTACCGATGGCCTCTTGTGTGGGCACAAGGACCTTGCCGCCCAAGTGTCCGCACTTCTTGGCGCTGCTCAGTTGGTCCTCGAAGTGTACACCTGCCGCACCGGCGCGGATCATGGCTTTCATCAGTTCGAAGGCGTTGAGGTTGCCACCAAAACCGGCCTCGGCATCGGCGACGATGGGCACCAGCCAATGCGTTCCACCTTCACCTTCCAGGTACTCGATCTGGTCGCGGCGCAGCAATGCGTTGTTGATGCGTTGGACCACTTCGGGTACGCTGAACGCGGGGTAGAGGCTCTGGTCCGGGTACATCTCGCCGGCGCTGTTGGCATCGGCGGCCACCTGCCATCCGCTCAGGTAGATGGCTTCCAAACCGGCGGCCACTTCCTGGATGGCCTGGTTGCCGGTGAGCGCGCCCAGACCAGCCACACGGTCCTGTGTGGTGAGCTTGTGCCAGAGGCGCTCGGCACCCAGGCGGGCAATGGTGTGGTCCACGACCACCGAACCACTGAGGTTGATGACTTCTTCGGCGGTATAGGGGCGAACGATGCCGGCCCAACGGGTATCCGTGGCCCACGATGCGTTCAACTGATCGATGCGCGACTGCTTGCTCATAGGTGTGTTGGTGTGAAGGGTTGGCCGAGTTGAGGTTGTTTGAAGACTGTTGCGAAAAGGTTTTGCTCAGATGTAGTCGTAGGCGGGAAGCGTTAGGAATTCCTCAAGCGTGGCGGCAGCTACAAGGCGCTCGAAGAGCACTGCGGCCAGCACATATCGCCCCAGGGTGTAGCGCTCTCGGCCCACTTGTGCCGCGATCTGCTCCATCTCTTCTTCGATCAAGTTGCGCACACGTTCCAGCGTGATCGCCTGCCCGTCGCTGGTGCTGGCGTTGTGCTTGACCCACTGCCACACCTGGGTTCGCGAGATCTCCGCCGTGGCGGCGTCCTCCATCAGGTTGTTGATGGCCGCAGCACCATTGCCGTTCAACCAGCTTTCGATGTACTGTATGCCCACGTTGATGTTCTTCCGCAGGCCCGCTTCGCTGATGCTTCCCTGTGGCACGGCCAACAGATCGGCGGCGGTTATCACATCGTCGCTGCGCAGAACGTTCAACTGGTTGGCAGTAGGCATTCGTGTGTTGAAGATGTCCATGGCAACCTGCACCAGACCGGGATGCGCCACCCAGGTGCCGTCGTGCCCGTTGCGCACCTCGCGCTCCTTGTCGGCCTGCACTTTTGCAATGGCCGCGGCATTGGCCTCGGGGTCGTTCTTGATGGGGATGAAGGCAGCCATACCGCCCATGGCATGCGCCCCACGCCGGTGGCAGGTCTTGATCAGCAGGCGTGAGTAGGCGTCCATGAAGGGCGAGGCCATGGTGACCTGGTCGCGGTCGGGTAGGAGGAAGGCCGGGTGCGCACTGAAGCGCTTGATGAACGAAAAGATGTAGTCCCAACGTCCGCAGTTCAGGCCAGCGCTGTGCTCGCGCAGTTCGTAGAGGATCTCGTCCATCTCGAAGGCGGCTAGGATGGTCTCGATCAAGACCGTGGCCTTGATGCTTCCCTGAGGAATACCCAACACATCCTGAGCGTACACGAACACCTCGTTCCAGAGCCGGGCCTCCAAGTGGCTCTCCAGCTTGGGCAGGTAGAAGTACGGCCCGCTGCCATTGGCGAGCAGGGTCTTAGCGTTGTGGAAGAGGTAGAGTCCGAAATCGAACAGGCTGCCGCTGATGGGCTCGCCATCCACGAGCATACCGCGCTCCTCCAGGTGCCAGCCACGCGGACGAACGAAGAGCACTGCCGGCTTATCGCCAAGGGAGTAGGACTTACCGCTGTTCGGATCGGTGAAGGCGATCGTGCGCTGCACGGCATCGCGCAGGTTCACCTGGCCCCCGAGGTTGTTGGTCCAGCTCGGCGCGTTGCTGTCCTCGAAGTCGGCCATGAAGACCTTGGCACCGGAGTTCAATGCGTTGATGATCATCTTCCGGTCCACCGGTCCGGTGATCTCCACCCGACGGTCCTGCATGTCCTTCGGCACTGGAGCCACGGTCCAGCTTCCGTTGCGCACTTCCGCCGTTGCCGGTAGGAAGTCCGGGAACTCACCGGCATCGATGCGCCTCTGGCGTTCGGCACGCAAGCCCAGCAGTTCCTTCCTGCGTCCGTTGAACTTCCGGTGAAGGCCGGTGATGAACTCGATCGCTTCGAGCGTGAGGATGGTTTCCGAGCCGGGTAGGGGCGCGCCCTGGATCTGGATGTCTTGTTCGAGGCTGGTGGATGTGCTCATGGTAGGGTTCTGTTCGCGGCGGTACAAAGCAGAAAGATCCATTTCACATTTGCAAGCGAATATTCGCTAAAGACGAAATAACGCCTGTGACGGATATTCGTCAAACGTCTGAAACCCGCGATCGGCGTACCTTTCGACCATGGAGATCAAGGAGGACGACATCCGGCTGATATTCGGCCTGAAACTCAGGCGGGCTCGGCAGGCCAAGGACCTGTCGCTGGCGGAGTTGGGCAAGCTCACGGGCCTTTCGGTCTCCTACCTCAACGAGATAGAGAAGGGCCGCAAGTACCCCAAAGCGGAGAAGATCGCCTCGCTCGCCAAAGCCTTGGGAACCACCTTCGACAAGCTCGTTTCCCTGAAACTGGACAAGCACCTGGCACCAGTGGGCGAGTTGCTGGAGAGCGGTTTCCTGCAGGATGTGCCCTTGGACCTCTTCGGGATCGATCGCGGCAAACTGGTGGACATCATCGCCAACGCCCCGGCCAAGGTGGCGGCCTTCATCCACACCCTGGCGCGCATCGCCGCCAACTACAACATGACGCAGGAGCACTTCTACTTCGCCGCCCTGCGCTCCTACCAGGAACTGAACGAGAACCACTTCGACGACCTGGAGAAAGAGGTGAGCCGTTTCCGCAAGCAGTTCGAGCTACAGGAGGACGAATCGCTTACAAGCACACAACTGCAGTCTCTGCTGGTGAAGGAATTCGGCTATGCCGTGGAGGAATCGTCCATGGATGACTACCCGGAGCTGATCCACATCCGCAGCGTGTTCATCCCCGAGCGCAAGAAGCTGCTCATCAACGCCCGTCTGGCCGAGAACCAGAAAGCCTTCCTCTACGCCAAGGAACTGGGCTATGCCTTTCTGGGACTTACCGCCCAGCGCGCCCTGCTTACGCCGTGGCCTTATGCCACGAGTTTCGACCACGTGCTCAACAACGGCAAGGCCAGCTACTTCGGAGGCTCATTGCTGCTGCCACCCGCCGAACTGGTGAACGAGCTGCGCCTCTTCTTCGCGAAACGTAAGTTCGATGGCGAAGCACTGCTGAAGGTCCTGGGCAAGTACAACTCCTCACCGGAGATGTTCATGCTGCGACTTACCAACCTGATCCCGCGCAACCTGGGCGTAGTGCGGGTTTTCTTCCAACGTTTCGACCACCACCGCACTAGCGATAGTGTGGAAGCCATGAAGGAACTTTTCCTGGATCGCCAGCAGGACCCCGCCGAGATCGAGATGCTGAACGATGCAGCGGGCGAGTGGCTGCGTCAAGGCCTGTTCCAGAAGATCGACAAGCAGCGCTTGGCAAAGAAGTACGCTGGTCCGCTGAGCGATGCCCAGCGCTTTGCAGGCATGAACGGGCAGCGCTATCTGGTGATGGCCATCGGCCGTAAGATGGGCCGCGAACCGGACCGCAGCCTGGCGGTTTGCCTTGGCGTGGAGATCCTGCCAGCCAACGAGAAGCTGATCGGCTTCCTGAACGACCCCGGACTGAAAGAAAGTCCGCTCGTGCCACGCTTCGTTGTTGCCGATCGTGAGGAGCGCTCCAAGCAGATACAGCAGGCCATGGAACGCTTGCTGGCGGAGGAGTTGAAGAAGCCGTTGTAAAGCGTAGCTGTATTGGGATTTGGAAGGGCCAAGGGCCCGAAACATACCAGCCCATGGCGGAGCCATGGGTTACATGAGCACGTATGTCCGAAAAGGGCTGAAGGCCCGATACATATCAATGCGCCACCCTCGTTGGTGTGACGTTCAGCCCGATACGTCGAGCAACTATATGGACCGGCCCCGGAGACATGTCCTTGCGATGGAATGTCGAAGGTCCGCCCCATTCTCTCAGCAGTTCGTCGATAATAAATCCCATTCGTCGAAGAAAAACACACTTTCGTCTTGACAAACCCTCCCTCCATGTGAAACCTTGCACCACGCTTCAGGTCCGTCCCGATATGTATCGGGACATATCGGACTGACAAGCCACCTCACGTAACCCGATCAAGCACCATGTGGCCAGTACAAACTCTCACGCTCCTGCTCTGCCTCACCGACGAAGAGCAACTCTTCGCACAGAATACCGTGGTGGACAAAGCGCTACCTGCAGTTGAAGCACCTGCCCCCGAGGTCGACAAGGCCGATGAGGATGCCTTGATCGTCGACTTCTGCGGATAAGACCAGTTCCAAAGCCCTTCGTCCGGACCCCGGCGTCGACCTTGTCGATGTCGGGGTCCTTTTTTGCGCTTGCGTGAGCTTTGGTTTCCCCAGCGAACTACCTCCGCCGGGTCTCACGAAGTGGACCCTGCGGAAGCCTATAGCCAAACCATATACAACATAGGGCCTCAAGATTCCTTTCAGGAGACCCTGCACAGGTTTGAAAGCAGGTCGTTCTGGCCGTATTGCGGGCCTGGGTTCTTATGCTCTCAGTGCCAGGTCTTTATAATGTTTGCATGGCCATGCAAACGTGAAGGTTGAGTTGAAGGTAAACTTCTGCCCAAGTTCATTCAGGTCGTTCCGGCTATTTTGCAGGTTTGGGTTTATGCTCTTATTACCAGGTCTTTACAACGTTTGCATGGCCATGCAAACGTGAAGGTTGAGTTGAAGGTAGAGTTCTGCCCAAGTTCATTCAGGTCGTTCCGGCTATTTTGCAGGTTTGGGTTTATGC
>JBBEDG010000030.1:6000-8123 GCA_040881405.1 Flavobacteriales bacterium
TATTACCAGGTCTTTACAACGTTTGCATGGCCATGCAAACGTGAAGGTTGAGTTGGAGATTGAGTTCAGCCCAAGTTCACGCAGCCCAAGCCACCAAGTGGCCGCAGAGACGCCTGCGGGAACAAGCAAGTTGATGGATCTATTCCAAGGGCGAAGTGAATTCAAGCGTTGTTCCAAGGGGTTCCTTTTCGGAGCCCTATCCACCCCATCCATGATGGCTCTGGGTTGCGGTTCCTGCGGTGCCGGCGGTACCGGATTGGAACGCGGTATCGTGTTGAGTGCAGAGCATTATCGCCGGTAGGATTACTTTCATCGCCTCAAACAACGACCATGAAACATCTCATTACCCTGGCCTTGGTATTTTGTGCACTACAGGCTTCTGCTGTGGACCGCATCGTGGAAGAGTTCGGTGTTGCTCCGGCCTTCCCCAATATCGCCTCTGCCGTTACGGCTGCCGAGGATGGCGACCGCATCATCATCAAGAACCGCGCTGGCGACATCCCTTGGATCGAAACGATCTCCGTGAACAAGAGCCTTGAGTTCCTGAGCTTCCAGGACAACGGCTTCTTCACCGTGCAAGGCAATTGGACCATTACGCCATCCAACGGTCGGGTAATTCGCATCATCGGCATGCGGAACACCTTCGGAAACATCACCTTCAGTGGCAGTGCTTCCGTGTCGGGTACCTCGGTCTCGATCATCGACTGCCAGTTCGTGGTGGGTAGCATCCAACTGGGCACGGACTTCATCAAGACCACCGTGGTAGGAAGCGAGTTCCAAGCTGGTACTGTGCGTATCAACTACGGTTCGGTGATCGGATGCAGGATCACATCCACATCGACCCTTGAACTCATTAACATGACCCCGACCAGCGCGGTATTCCAAGGCGATACCGCTTCCATCGTGGGGAACCAGCTCGTATCGCCCACCGGGAACGTGGCAGGTATTTATGTGGATAGCCGTGCGCAAGTGGTCCATATCCGCAACAACTATGTGAGACATCAGGGCATTGGCATTTGGGCGCGTGGAGGAAATGTGCAGGGCATCACCAACCAGATCTGGAACAACACGGTGGTAGCCACAGGGAACAACACGCCTTCAGCCATCTTCATGAGCAATACCATTGGTGGCTCCGTTTGGGAGGTGATGAACAATGTGGTCACTTTCACAGGAGGAACGAACAACCGTGGTATCTACAATGGCGGAGCGCTCAACGGTCAAACGAACGTCTACTTCAACGTAGTGGAGTCCAGCCTGTCCACAACCATCTCCACCACCGGATTCACCTTCGTTGGCAACAACATCACCGATCAAGCGATAACCGTACAGGCCGATGGCCGACTGCCAGCTGGAAGCGCTGCTATCGATGGGGGCAATCCGGCCGCTCCCTTCTTCGATC
This sequence comes from Flavobacteriales bacterium, assembly GCA_040881405.1. GTDB lineage: Bacteria > Bacteroidota > Bacteroidia > Flavobacteriales_F > PHOS-HE28 > PHOS-HE28. Next base: position 7,400 of record JBBEDG010000030.1, read on the forward strand.
TGGACCTCACCTTCGGCGACGCTGGCGCTTATGGTGGAAGCTACACCTTGGACAACTTCTTCCCGCTGCATACAGGTGCCGCCCGCATCTACATGGGCAGCCATCCCTACAACATCCGCCAAGGCGCAACACTGCGTGTTAAGGCCAACGCTTGGGACCGATAGACCGCTGGGCCATGAACATGCTCAGGAACATCCTATCAACAGTGGCCTTGTGCTGCTCAGTGGCGCTTGCGGCACAGGGCATCACGGCTGCGGAATACTTCTGGGACACGGATCCCGGAGTTGGCAACGGCCTTGCCATGAGTGCCGTTGACGGCAACTTCGGTGGCGCCTTGGAGCAGATACTGGCCGAGACCAGCACGCTGCCGTCACAAGGCCCGCACACCCTTGGGATCCGTGCGCGCGATGTGAACAACAACTGGGGGCCGGTATTCTCCGCTGTGGTCATCATCGAGCCTTCCATCCTTACCGCACCGGAGATCAACATCACTGTGGCCGAGTACTTCTGGGATACCGACCCCGGAGTTGGCAACGGTCTGCCACTGCTGGCCTTCGATGGCAACTTCAACAGTGCATTGGAACAGGTGATGGTGGAAACGACCACCTTGCCTTCTGTGGGCAGCCATGTCCTGAACATCCGTGCCCGCGATGCCAACAACGCATGGGGGCCGGTCTTCTCAGTGGTCATGAGCATCGAACCCTCGATCATCACCGCTCCGGAG
>JBBEDG010000031.1:0-7926 GCA_040881405.1 Flavobacteriales bacterium
ACCTGAACTACCGGTTCCAGTGAAGTACGCGCTCGTTCTACTGATCGTATCGTGCTGCTCCATGGCGGCATGGTCGCAAGTGGACGGCATACCCAAGGACCTGATCGAACAACGGATCGAGGACGCTGCGGAGCTATTGGGCGATGATGCCGACGTGGATCTCACCAACCTCTTCGAGTTCCTCACCGATCGTTACCTGGACCCCATAGACCTGAACCACACCGATGCCCTTGAGCTGAACAAGCTGCTCCTGCTCACCGATGTGCAGATCAGCTCGCTGGTGCAACACGTGCAAAGCAATGGAAAACTCCTCAGCTTGTACGAATTGCAAGCGATCGATGGATGGGATGTGAACACCATACGTCAGGTATCGCCTTTCATCACCGTTCGCGAGAATCCTCTGTCAAGTTCAGCATCGCTGAAGAACATACTGCAGCGCTCCACCCATGAAGTGATCGCGCGCAGCTTCCTCAACCTTGAACAGCGTCGTGGCAACATGGACCGACGGAGCTTGCTCGGCAAGGAATACTACAACCCCGATGGCGAGCCTTTGCCGGACTTCGATGACCCTGCTGTGCTGGACAGCCTGCGGTCAAATGGCCGCGTTTACCTCGGCAGTCCATACAAGCTCTACACACGCTACCGTTTCCGCTACCGGCAGAACATCAGTGCGGGCTTCACGGCGGAGAAGGACGAGGGCGAGGAGTTCTTCCGGGGCACACAAAAGCAGGGCTTCGACTTCTACAGCGCGCACCTCTTCCTGCGTGAATTCGGGCGCTTGAAGGCACTGGCCATCGGCGACTACCAGGCCCAGTTCGGGCAGGGCCTCACCTTCTGGAACGGCCTGGGTTTCGGCGGCAAGAGCAGCTTCACCATGAACGTGAAGCGCAATGGCATCGGCCTTATGCCCTACACCAGCGTGAACGAGAACCTCTTCATGCGTGGCGTTGCCGCCACCTACCAGATCGCGAAGAACCTGGAGCTTACCGGCTTCTATTCCAACAAGGGACTGGATGCGAACATCTCCTCGGTACCTGCTGGGTCGGACACCCTTGACACGATCGAGCCGGAGATCGTCTTCAGCAGTTTCCAAGAGGACGGGTTCCACCGAACACCGCGGGAATTGCAGCGCGCCCGCTCTGTGGGTGAACGCATCATCGGCGGCCACCTGCGCTACATCCGTCCAGCCTTCAGCATTGGTGCCACCACGGCGCATGTGGAATTCGACGGTGTGCTGGAACGCAACACGCAGCCCTACAACCAATTCGAGTTCAATGGACGGCAGAACACCACGGCCGGGGTGGACTGGAACGCCCTGTACCGCAACCTCACCTTCTTCGGTGAAGCGGCCATGAGCGCCAACGGTGGCACATCATGGAACGCCGGACTGTTGGCAGCCTTGGACAAGCGCGTGAGCATGAGCATTGTGTACCGCGACTACGGCCGCGATTTCCAGAACCTGTACGCGGTAGCCTTCGGCGAAGGCATAAACCCATGGAACCAGCGTGGCATCTACACCGGCATCGAGATCCGTCCTAACAGGAAATGGACCATCAACGCATTCTACGACCAATGGCAGCACCAGTGGTTGCGCTTCCAAGTGGATGCACCCTCGCGCGGCACCGACTGGCTGGCGCAGGTGAACTGGCGTCCGCAACGCGGTACCGAACTCTACTTCCGCGTACGGCAGCGCAACCGCCCCCGCAACACCACCGATGATGTGGACCGCATCCGCAATGTGGTGGAGGTGGAGCAGACGAACTACCGCATCAACGCGAGCTACAAGGTGAGCCCCAGCTTAAGCCTCCGTACGCGGGTGGAAACAGTGGATTTCCAAAGCGGTGATGCCGGCTTGAAACAAGGCTTCCTGATCTACCAGGACTTCGTTCACCGCCCGCTCACCAGCCCGGTGGAATTCACCTTGCGCTTCGCCCTGTTCGAGACCGATAGCTACGATGCACGCATCTACGCGTATGAGAACGAGTTGATCGGCGTGTTCGGGATCCCCCCCTACTTCGGCCGGGGCATACGCTGGTATGGCATGGTTCGCGCTACCCCCATGCGCCGCATGGACATCTGGTTCCGCTATGGTGCGTGGATCTACCAGGACCAAACGAGCATCAGCAGTGGCTTGCAGGAGATCGCAGGCAATGTGCGCAGCGATATCAAGGTACAGGTGCGGTACCAGTTCTGATGAGGCCCCCGTGGGGATGTGCTGCTTCGCTTCCCTCGCAATGACAGATGTGGAGATGAGTTACTTCGCTTCGCTCGGAATGACGGATGTGGAGATGTGCAGAGTCGTTCGATCGATGGGAAAAGCGTTAGTCCGCACGGCATGAAACCCATCCATATACAATTGGACAGTACGCAACCCGAGGCGCGATTCAGTGCTGTACGAACGCCACGACTCGAGTTCAGGCAGGCCTTGTTCCACAGCCCATTGCACGGGTGGCAGCGCAGGTTGTACCCTGCGGCCTTGCTGGTTGTGACCACCGCATACGATGCCGATGGACGCGTGTTGGCCACCGATCACCAAGCCATGCGCTTCAGCATCCTGTACAATGAAACCTGGCCTGCACCGGTGTTCCGCAAGATCACGCGCTGGCGTTACAACCCACTGCTGTTACGCAAGGAGGCACCCGTAGCTGGCTACATCGTGGAACTGAAGCTGCGCGACCTGCGTCTTGGTGCGGAGGAGCGTGTAGAGCTGGTGCTCTTGGGCTGAGCGACCGACCGCTCAACGTCCGGTACTATCGCGGTACAACTGTTCAGGGATCTGCACACCATCGCGGAAGTGCACCACCATGCCGTGCCGATCTGCCACGCGACGAAATTCCGAAACCTGTCCGGTGGCTTCGGTAACACGCACCACGGTTATCACGCGGTTGCGTTCCACGATAAGCTCTTCGGCGGGCAGGTCACGTGGATCCATCTCGGTTCCAATTGCGCCATTCCTCTGAAGTTGGATATGCGGTGGCTCCACTGTCGTCGCCATGGTATCGCCCAAGGCAGGATCGTCATTGGTTTTTTCTTCCTCTTTGTTTCCCAGTATGGGCGTTGCTTCAGGCTTCGCAGAGCGGGTTGGTAGTTCTTCGGCTATCTCGACCAAAGCTTCGCCTGGCGCGTGTATCAGAGCTGCCATGCCTTGCTCCGTTCCGATGTTTTCGCTCTGAACGAGAGTCGACACTCCTTCTTCGGGGACCGTCATGCTACCTGCCGAAGTATTCGATGCACTGTAGGTAACAACTGCAGCTTTGGGCAATCCATCGGCACCACGATCCTGCATTTGCGCCATCAGCGTTGTGATCCGTCGGAACATGGGCATTCCCGGTTTCAACGTGTAGTCGGTTTCGTAGTCGAAGTCCTGTTCGCTGGCTTCGTAGTGTACAAAGCCCACCGGCCCAGCATACTCGTATACATCGTTCGCACCCAAGGAGAACAAGGTGACCTTGAAGAGGAAGGAAAGCTCGCTCTCGTGCTTTCCCAAGGGAACGCTGGTGTCGAAGTACACCTGTTTGGTGACAAGGCCCTCGCGCTCGAAACTCAGGAGGTAGGTACCATCCAAAGGCAGGCTCATTTTGAAGGGGCCTGAAACATTGTCCATGGCGTAGGGCATGCCGCCGGTCGGCAGCACGACGATCCTAGCGGACGGAGCAGCACCACCGCGGATCTGCAAGATGCCATCCAGATGCAGCGTACCCCGTGCACCGGAAACCGCGTCACCCCAACCGAACGCGAGAGCGAACAGGCAGGCGATGCGAAGTATGGGTGCTTGGATGCTCATGTACGATGCGAAAGGAAACGTGCTGTTCTTCAACCTTGCACCCTCTGTTGAACAGCAGAGAGCTCCTTGTCGTTCAGTGCGTTCTGCTATTGTCCCGTCGATAGTTCGTCAAAAATATGCGTTTTCGAGACGAACAAAGCAATAGGCACGACCAAACAAGTGCTGGGGCGGGACGAAAGGCGGTGGGATGGCAACCCACTTGACCCAAGATTGGGCAACTACTTTTGTCCATATCCATCCAAGGGCCCTCATGCGCATTCCCATTCTGTTACTTCTCCTCTTCATCGCCCGCCAGGGACAGGCGCAGCTCAACAACTGGGACCAGTCGTGGTACCCCACGGACAGTGCATTGGTGTTCCACGATGACTTGGACTACTACCTGAACGGCTACAGCAAGAAGGAGATAGCGACCATGCGCAAACAGGTGAACATCTGGCGCATGAATTTCGACAAGTTGATGCGGCAGACCATCAAGGAAGTGCGCACCTACAGCGAGGGCGGCGGCATGGAGCCACGCACACACGATTTCTCCTTGCCCATGGTGAGCGGCGGCAACTACACCTTGAGCGAGCACGATGGTAAGGTGCGTGCCTTCATGTTCGGCAGCATCACGAATCCGCCATCGCGCGTGCAAATGGAGCGCTGGACCCGACTTGCGAACAAGTACACCAAGGAGGATGTGCAACTCTTCGTTATTTACGGGCGCGAACTCCACCCCCAGGACAAGAAGAAGTTCAAGGCCTACCCCCTCCCCCGCACCGATGCCGAAAAGCAAGCCTACGCAAGGGAGTTCGCCAAGCTCGGCAACCTACCTGTGTTGGTGGATACCATGGACGATGCCACCTTCAACACCTATGGCAAAGCTCCGAATGGCGCATTCCTTGTGGATAAGGACGGCACCCTGGTATTCCGAGGTACTTGGGCCGATGACCGCAAGATGGAGCACATTATCGATACTCTCTTGAAGTGGTACAAGGCCGGGAAGCCGAAGGATTTCGGGGGGAAGAAGTGAATAAGGAAACGCTGAACGAGGAGAACGCTGAACTGCGGAACATAGAGCACTTTACGATCATCTGGAACTTTGAGGTGAGCGCTGGATCATAGTAGCTTGGAACGAAAACAAGTGAACCATGAACGACCCAAAACAAGCTCCTGAGGACCTGGTAGTACGTATTCGTCGTTTTGCACTGGATGTGATGAAGTATGTGCATGGCCTGCCCAACACAGCGGTTTGTTGGGTGTTAGGCAAACAACTATTGCGTTCCGGGACCTCGTTCGGGGCCAACCACCGAGAAGGAAAAAGAGCGCGGTCCACAGCGGAATTCTCTGCCAAACTCGGCATCGCACAGTTCGAGGCGGAAGAATCAGCATACTGGCTAGAGCTCTTGATGAAAAGTGGCATCGCCAATACTGCACTCGCGCAAAGCCTATGGAAGGAAGCGAATGAACTGCAAGCCATTCTCGGAGCAATCATCCGCACCGCCAACCGACGCAAACAATAAGGTCGGTACCAGCAACCGTTAACCACGTTTCCAGCGCTTCAGATCGGCACAGGGAACAGTACAATGCTGCACATCGGCACCAAGCTCCTTGGATGCCACGAGGTGCGCATTCGTTCAGCGTTCTCTGTGTTCCGCGTTCAACGTTCCTACACCTGCATCAACTTCCAACTTCCCCTGCGGAAGACCGCGGCGCACAGCACGGCAAGGATGCTTTCGCTGATGGCGATGGATGCGAACACGCCGTTGGGGCCCCAGCCCAGGGTGCGTGAGAGGAACCAGGCCAGCGGTATCTCGATGATCCAGAAGCACACGATGTTCATGTACGTTGGTGTGAGCGTGTCTCCAGCACCGTTGAAGGCTTGCGCCAGCACCATGCCGTAAGCGTAGAAGAAGTAGCCCAGCGTAACGATGCGCAGGGCATCCACGCCGTACTTGGTGACCACCGCATCCGTGGTGAAGAAGTGCATGATCCACGGCGCGGTGATCCAGAAGAAGATGGCCACGCCGCTCATGAATACCATGTTGTAGTGGCCGATGAGCCATGCACTGCGCTCGGCACGTTCGGGTTGTTTGGCGCCCAGGTTCTGGCCCACCAGCGTGCTTGCCGCATTGGCCATGCCCCAGGCCGGCATGATGCTGAACATGATGACACGTACAGCGATGGTGTAGCCTGCGACGGCCGCGCTACCGAAGACCGCCACGATGCGCACCAGGAAGACCCAGCTGAGCGATGGAATGATGAACTGTGCCACACCGCCCGCGCTCACCTTCACGATGGTCCAGAGCACTGTGGGGTCCAGGCGCATCTCCGAACGCAACAGTACAATGCGGCCGGTGGGTCGCGACAAGGCCCAAAGCTGGTAGAGCACCGCAGTACCGCGACCGATGGTGGTGGCAACCGCAGCACCCGTTACACCCATTTCCGGGAAGGGACCCAGGCCGAAGATCAAGAGTGGATCCAGGATGAGGTTGATGCCGTTGGCTACCACCAGCACGCGCATGGCCATGGCCGCATCGCCGGCGCCGCGGTAGATCGCGTTGTTCACGAAAAGCAGCAGGATCACCACGTTGCTCAGGATCATGATCTGGGCATAGCCCGTACCCACTGCCAGCACCCCTTCCTCGGCGCCCATCAGTTCCAGCACCCGCCGCGCACCCATGAAGCCGGGCACCGCGATCAGCAGGCCCAGCACCGTGGCCAGCAGGATGCCCTGCATGGCGGAACGCGAAGCGCCGCGATCGTCCTTCTCGCCACTTCGCCGTGCGACCACAGCGGTAACGCCCATGCCCAAGCCCCAGGCCAGGGAGTAGATGATCATCATCACGCTTTCCGTGAGGCCCACCGTGGCAATGGCGTCCACGCCCAGGCGGCTCACATAGAAAGCGTCCACCAGTGCGAACACGCTCTCCATGCCCATTTCCAGCACCATGGGAATGCTGAGCAGCACGATCGCGCGGCGCATGCCCATGCCGGTGTAGTCCTGGTCCTCGCCACCGCGTATGGCTTCTCCAATAAGCTTGAAGGTTGCGCGGAGGTTCATGCAGGGGTTCTGCTGTGGCACAAGAGGACGCAGAAAGCGAGGCCGAAGTTACCCGGCGTGGCGATGTTCCTTCACGCTGCTGGACCTGCATCGAACATGCAACGGTAAAGCGACGGAGGAACAACAGGGTTGCTGTGCGCTCCACCTCCCACAGCGAACTGTTCAAACCCGGCCCGTTCCTTGCCCAGAGCGGTCTTTCCACCCTGGTACCTTTGATCATATGGAACGCAGACTTGTCCTTCTTGCCGCGCTGTGCTTCGCGGCCACCACACCGCTTCTGGCGCAGAGCCTCCTGCAGAAGACCCTGCAGAACGACACCATGCCCAACGTGGTGCCCAACCCAGGCTTCGAGGACTACCAGCGCCCCCTGTGCGGATGGACGCAGGATGTGGAAAAGTTCAACAGCAACATGGCCCACTGGAACTCGCCCACGCAGACCACGCCGGACCTGTTCAGTACCCAGAACGACCCCGATTGCTGGGGCCACCCGAGCAGGCACAGTAGCGGCAAGCAAAGCACACGCACCGGGCAGGCCATGGCGGGGATAAAGATCTACGGCAAGGGCAACACACCCACCTACTGGCACGAATACCTGCAGACCGAACTGAGCACACCGCTGGAGGCCGGTGTGCGTTACATCGCCGAGTGTTGGGTTCTGCGGGCAGCGCGCAGCAACGAGGCCAGCAGCAACATCGGCATCCTGCTCACCGACACCCCCATCAGCACACGCGACAACCTGCCCTTGTACATAACACCCACCGTGAACGAGGACAAGGTGGTGGAACGCAACACCTGGCACAAGGTGAGCGGGGTGTTCGAGGCCACAGGCACCGAGCGTTTCCTGCTGATCGGCAACTTCTATGGCGACGAGGTGACCGAGCACAAACGCCAACCCGAAGGAGAACGCGGTGCCTACTACTTCATCGATGACGTGAACGTCCGTATAGCGCCCTCCGGCATGGCCCTATCGCCCAAGCCCACCGAGAGCAAGCCGCCACCCCCACGCCCTGTACCGGTGCAGCACGCCAGCAGCAACGAGGTGGACATACACGCCATGGAACCCGCTGTGGGCACCCATGTACGTTTGGACAATGTGCAG
>JBBEDG010000032.1:0-7908 GCA_040881405.1 Flavobacteriales bacterium
CCGACATCCTATCTGTGTGTGTGGAGATGGAGCACACCTTCATGGGTGATCTGGTGTTGCAGGTCATTTGCCCCAACGGTCAGACCACCATCCTGCACCAACAAGGCGGCGGAGGAACCTACTTGGGCTCTCCGAACGATTTCGACAACAACAATAATCCGGTATTCGGCGAATGCTTCGAATACTGCTGGAGTCCAACGGCCACCAATGGAACGTGGGTGGCGAATGCACAGGCAGGCAACACCGTTACTGCCGGCACACCGCCGAACGGCTCCCTCAACCCAGGCACTTACCAAAGCGTACAGCCCCTGTCGAACTTGATCGGTTGCCCACTTAACGGCGACTGGACCTACCAAAGCACCGACCTGTGGGGTGCCGACAACGGATTCATCTGCTCCTGGTCCATCAACTTCAACCCGGCGATCATTCCCGATGTCACCCAGTTCACGCCATCGTTCGGCTCGGGTGCCGATTCCTCATCATGGAACGGAGGAACAACGCCGGACTACGTTTCCGCCAACGGTGATACGGCTGTTTTCACAGCCACGGCTCCCGGTACCTACGACTTCAATTATGGGATCACCGACAACCACGGTTGCAGCTACGATACCACCATCACGGTGACCATACAGGACCCGTTCCTTGTGGATGGTGGCCCCGACATGGTGATCTGCAACGACCCCGTGCAGCTCGAAGCCACGGTGGCCGGGGCTTCCACAAGCTGCCAATGGACCTTGGAAATGAACGATTCCTTCGGCGATGGCTGGAACGGAGCCAACATTACCGTGAACAACAACGGCGTTATTTCCAACCACACCTGCCAGGGCGATCAAACAATTGCCACTTTCACAGTGCAGGCAGGCACAACGGTCACCCTGACCTATGCCCCGGGAACTTGGGAAAGCGAGGTGAGCTACCGCTGGATCGACGATCAAGGCAACGTGGTGTTCCAGGCGGGACCCAATCCGCCGGTCGGGCAGGTTTGGACCGGTTCGGCCACCTGCAATTCTTCACAAGGCATGGTGTGGTCCTGGTCTCCGGAAGAGGGTCTTTCCGACCCGAACATCGCGGATCCCACGGCGGTAGTGACCAGCACCACAGCATATGTGATCACCGCCCATATCGCTGGCAGCCCGGAATGCTTCGCCACCGATACCGTGATCGTAAGCCTCGACCCGGCCTTGGACCCCGGCACCGACACCCTGATCGTTGTGTGCGCCACGCCTCCATCCTTCGAGCTGCTCGACATGCTCGGCGGTACGCCACAACCTGGCGGAGTATGGACCAACGCAGCCGGTGGTACAGTTCCCACCAACTTCGACCCCATGGTGGATGCTGCTGGCACCTATACCTATACAGTGACCACTCCGGCGGGTTGCATCGGTACCGCGGATCTCGAGATCCAGATCCTGCCTGCGGATGATCCGCTCTGCTGCGGCATCGTGGAAGCCGGTCCCGATTCCACCATTTGTGTGCTCACCTACGGACTCAACGCATCCATAGGCAACACGGGCGTTGGGGTTTGGAGCGGCCCTCCTGGCTATGTGTTCGACGACCCCAGCGATCCGCAGGCCAACGTGACCGCACCGGGTAGCGGCGCGGCCATGCTCTATTGGACCGAGGATGACGGCATTACCTGCTTCCTGCAGGACAGCCTAACCATCGTATTCACCGAACCCCTGGTGGCCACAGTGGCCATTACGGACGCTATCTGCCTAGGCAACTGCGATGGAACAGCCACCGTGAGCACCACCGGTGGCAATGGGGCCTTCGTGCACGCTTGGAGCAACTTCCTGGCGAACGACACGACATACGCCTTCGGCATTTGTGCAGGCAGCTATTCCGTGAACGTCACCGACGAGAACGGCTGCACCACCACCACCGCGTTCGACGTGACCGAACCCGCCCTGCTGGAGATCGATGGGGTAAGCTTCGTGGAGCCCACTTGCTTCGGCGGCTGCGATGGTTCCATCACGATCGGTGATCCACAAGCGGTGGAGTACAGCTTCGATGGTGGAACAACGTTCAGCCCATCAGCTACCCTGGCCGATGTGTGTACCGGAACATACGATCTGGCCATACGAAGCTCTGAAGGCTGTCTTGGCACAGGCTCGGTCTTCGTTGACCAGCCTTTGGAAGTGATCGCACAGTTCAGTCACGGCCCCATTCCCGCCAACGTGAACGACCCCAGGATCTTCTTCTACAACGAGTCGGAGAACGCCACGAACTATGCGTGGGATATCGCCGGGCTGCTCAACACCAATGAGACCAACCCCGCATTCGTATTCGATAACCGTGAACCGGGCTTCTACGACGTGTGCCTTGTAGCGTGGGATCCCGTGGGCTGCATCGATACGATCTGCCACGTGGTCACCATCGAGGATGTGCTCTTCACCTATGTGGCCAACACCTTCACCCCCAACGCCGATGGGATCAACGACGTGTGGGGCATGTCCAGCAACATCCCGGATATGAAGGAATTCAGCATCGAGGTTTACGACCGCTGGGGACAGATCATCTTCGAAAGCGATGACCCTTACGTCATGTGGACCGGCACCTTCAAGAACGGCGGTGGCGATGTGATGAAGGACGGCATCTACGCCTACCGTATCCGCTTCAGGCTGATCACCACCGGTGGTGCACGTGAACTAACGGGACACGTCACCTTGTTGAAATAGCACCGCTGAAGAGAAGACCCACGTTCGCTCGGAGAAAGAGCGGACGTGGGTCTTTTCTTTTCACCCCACCTGAACGATGTTCGACAGCAGCGCGTCGACCAGCACATCCACATCGGTGGAGGCCAGCACTCGCGTTTGACCGTGCAGGAAACCCTCACGTTCCATGTGCGCCATCTGCTCCAGCAGGCCGTTATAAAATCCGTTCACGTTCAGCAGGCCCATGGGCTTGGCGTGTAGGCCCAACTGCCGCCAGGTGAGCAGTTCGAAGAGTTCGTCCATGGTGCCGAAACCGCCGGGCAAGGCGATCACTGCTTGGGAGCGCTCATGCATCACCATCTTCCGCTCGTGCATGTCGCGCACCATCACCAGCTCCGTGATGCGGTCGTGGGCCAGTTCCTTATGCGTCATGAAGGTGGGTATAACGCCGACCACCGATCCACCTGCTTCCATGGCAGCATCGGCCACGGCTCCCATGAGGCCTACGTGACCTCCTCCATAAACGACTCCAATACCGCGCTGGGCAAGGATACGGCCCACTAACCGGGCGGACTCCATGTACACAGGGTCGTGGCCGGTGCTGGCCCCACAGAAAACAGCGATTTGCAGCATGGCGCCAAGGTAATTGTCGACCCGTTAGTGCTGCGCAGTTTCGGGCTAAGCGAACAGGTCCAACTGGCCTTCTGGGGGACGTAGAAAAAGATCGCTGCGCAAGGCTGGCATGCTGCGCCCAGCGAAGAACTTGCGATGCATCACACGGAACACTTGGCGTACCGTGCTCGCGAACTCGCCTTCACCCTTCATTCGCCGCCCGAACTCCGTGTCGCTCACCGAGCCACCGTGCATGGCGCTGATATGCGCGATGATCTTCGCAGCACGATCGGGAAAATGTGTGTGTACCCAGTTGTCGAACACGGGCTTTACGGCGCCGTTGGTGCGTACGACGGTATAGCTGGCCGCCAAGGCACCAGCATCGGCCGCGGCTTCGAGCAAGCGCGGTATCTCCGGCTCGTTCAGTGCAGGGATGATGGGCGCGATCATCGCCATCGTGGGTACGCCGGCATTCGTCAATTCCGCAATGGTGCGCACGCGTTGAGCACAGGTGCTGGTGCGCGGCTCCATGACGCGGCGCAGCTCTTCATCCAGCGTGGTGAGGCTGATGGCCACCGACACCAACCCGTGCTTCGCCAGCTCGGTAAGCAGGTCCAGATCGCGCAGCACCAACGCGTTCTTGGTGATAAGGCCCACGGGTTGCTTGAACTCCAGCATCACCTCCAGGATGCGGCGCGTGAGCTGTTCCTTGCGTTCGATCGGTTGATAACAATCGGTGTTGCCCGAGAGCATGATCGGCTGCGGCACCCACTTCTTGGAAAGCAGTGTCTTGCGCAACAGCTCTGGCGCGTTGCGTTTCACGATGATCACCCGCTCGAAATCCAGGCCAGCGCTGTAGCCCCAATACTCGTGCGTGGGCCTCGCGTAGCAATATGCACAGCCGTGCTCGCAGCCCTGGTAGGGATTCATGCTCCAGTCCAAGGGAATGTCCGGCGAGACGACCTTGTTCACGATGGTCTTCGCATCATCGAACACGAAGCGTGTGCGTGTATCCGCATCCTCCACTTCGTCCACACCCTCCCAATGCACCACGCCATAGCTATGCTTAAGGAAGCGATTGGCGATCTGCTCAGCGGTCCCACGGCCCTTGATGGCTTTACCGTCGATCGGCATGTACACAAGATAGCTCCCGATCACAACAGCGCCTCGGAACGCAAACCGTCCTCAACCACTTCAACGATCAGTTCGAACCATGATCAGGCCTGAAAAGCGGCGTGGTTCAACCGCAGATACACGATCTCTTTCAGGTTGGCGCGCGTCTCTCGCAGCAGATTCGACACAATGGCGCGTGTTGGTCCTAACAATTCTGGATCACGCTTGATATCCTCCAACTCGCGGACGAGATACAACTCCTCTGCTTCGCAAACCTCCATGTAGCCCAGTGACCCGGGCATGGTGGCGGGGTAGCAGTCGAAATGCCGGTCAATGTCGGGGCCGGGCTTGGTGGCCACATGCAACTGCCCCAATGCACGACCCAGTTCGTTCAGCATGATGACTCGTCGGCACGAGATCATGAACATAAGATCGCCCAACAGCTGCACGTCCACTTGGCTGCTTGCACGCTCCAACGCGTATCGACTATCCAAGCAGAGCTTATGAAGGCGTTTCAGTTTATTCTTTGATGCAAGGATCATGAACTGGTTGATCAGGACCAACCCCATATCCTATTTTGAGCCACCTCCTTCCTACACCTCAATACACTGATCATCAAGTACTTGAAACTATTACACCAAGCGAACCTGTAACCCCGTTTCCACAGTGATTCCCCAGACTTGTCATAACTCCTACACATCGCAGTCCCAGCGCGACCGCTGGGACTTCTGGAAGGATCCTACTTCCGCTCCATATCCGTCACCAGCAAGGGATCGCGTGCGCGCAATTCCTCGATCAACGTCTCCACCGCCTCCATGCTGGGATCGGCTTGCAGCCGGGAGAGTTCGGCGGTGGTGATGCCCACCATTTGCAGAAAGCTCACCTCTCCATGCGGTGTATCCATCCTGCCCAGCTCGGTATCCAAGGCGAAGACGACGCCCGTGATCTCCGTTTGCATGTCCGTGCACAGGGGGCCACCCGCGGGAACGAACTGGTTCACCTCGAACCACCGACCGCTCTTGAGAAGATACCGGGCCAGGTTGTTCATCACTACGGTGACCCATGTTGGATCTCGGTCATCCCCTTCGTTCCTCTTCACACGGAACGTCAACTCGAAACCCAGCTTGCTGAACTCCTGCCCAGCGGCCTCCTCGTTATAGTACAGTTCGCTCAACCCGTAGCTCACCACATGTATGTGGCGAGGCTCGCCGGGATGGTCGTAATAGCTGGTGCCGTCCAACGGATCCGAGCCACCCGCGATGAAATGCAGCGGTGCCGCGTAGTGCCTTGGCGCGCGAGCACAATACACCTCGGCCAGTTGCGCGTCGATGCACTGCCAGCCTACGGCGTCATCCGTAGTATAGCGCTGGCGGTATTCTTCGAGGGTCATGGGTCCAAGATCGCGGCAGGTCAAGATCGGGCCGGAGTGGACAACCTGCACTGGCTCTGACGCCTACGCGCAACGCAGAGCCAAGGCACATCGCTATGACAAACTTGGCATGCCGCACCAAATAATGGGAGGAAAATGCGCAGCCCAAAGGCCCGACCATGGACTATGGCTTGCACTCGCACCGGCTCTGGGCTCCTACGCTTTCCAAAAAGGTGTTCGCCTCTTGGTACTTGGCACCATCGTAGGTCTGGGTGAAGCCGAAGACCTGGTAGGAACAATGCCCGTCGGGCCATACAGCATAGACCGCAGCATCAACGGTCCGGGCGAGAATGATACCCGTGATCTCGTTGCGCTTTATGATCCAATCCTTGGAGACCAGCTTGGCTTCGGTGAAATTCTCTTTCCAACCCTTCCCCGCAGCATGGTCCTGGGCAGCCTTCAACACCTTGGCTGTCAACTTCGCATCGGCCATACCCACCACTACTTCGTCGTATTTCTTCAATACCGGCGCAGGTTTGGCGGCAGGTGGTGGCGCAGGTGGTTCTGGCTGTGCCACCGGCTCAGCGGCAGGTTCAGCTGCGGGGGCAGCCTTCGCAGGTTGTTCGGTCTCCGTTGGCTTTTTCGCTTTGTCCTTCAGTTTGTTGATGGACGGCATTTGCGCATAGGAGGTAGCAACGAAGGCAAATGCTGTAGCGCAAAGGATGTATCGTTTCATTGGGTCGTTGGGGGGTTTCACGTCAAAGCTAAACCCGTGTCCAATCCGCACAAGCCCTCCCAGAAAATAAGCAGCGTGCGCGATCAACTATGACCGGGAAGGGGTCCTGCCAAGAAAAATTGGTGCACCAAAGGCTCGGTGTAGTAATGGCATGGACAAGACCAGCACTTCGGATAGCTTGCGGCCGAACTCCACTCAGCTTACTGCAGTAAGCAGCCCGTACCTGCTCGCCCCATGGCGGGGATCCCGAGCATGCGTAAAACCAACGGAATAAAGGAATTCCAGCCGGTGAAGAAGCTTAGTCCACAATGAACTTGACGCTTACGGAACTTCGAGGAGTGACCACCTGCATGAGATACATGCCGGAGGACAAATCCTGAATATCAATGGTCGTTGAACGCCTTGAAAGAGACCCACCGGCTATCCTGGCACCAGCCAAGGACATGATCTCATACGTGGTCCCATCTCCCATGACATCCACCTCGAGGTTGATAGTGCCGCTGCTCGGGTTCGGGTACAAGAGGATCGCTGGATCACCTTCACTTCCCACCTCGTTCAAGGATGTCGTGATGGAGTTGCACTCAACGTTCGTATCGTACCTGGAAGCTATTGGTGGGGCGTCCAGAAGCAGCGGGCAATAGCAGCTATCGCCGACCAGGTAGTACTTGAGCCATGACAGCGCTATCTTCCCAGCATAGCCCTGCCCACCGGAAGGCGTGTTGGCCACGTTATGCCCGGCATTGTCGATCTCAAAGATCAGTTTGTTCGTGGTGGCAGGCGTGTTGGCGTAGTGGACGTTGGCATGGGATGCGGTTGGCGCAGTTCCATCCTGCTCGGCACTTAGGATCAAGAGGGGAACGGCGTGGTTGATAGCCGACGCTGGCGTTTGCGTATCAAGCCATGGGCAAAGTGCAACAACGGCCTTCAGGCTGGGGTCCGCAGCAGCGGCCAGTTGCGCTCCGCCGCCCCCCATGGACCAACCAGAAACAGCAAAGCTCTCGGTGTCGATCTGCCCGATCAGCGGTGAATTCGTGCGGGTATTTTCTTCTGTTATTGTTATGATGGCATCCAGAAGCGCATTCCTCCGAGCGGGCGGGGTATCAAAGAGGCTGTTGGTGCCGATCGTCATGGTCACAATTCCATGGGAAGCCAGGAAAGGACCCCATGCTTGAATGGAGGACTGGGCGGATACGTAACCAGGAACGATCACAATGCTCGGGTAAGGAGGTGTTCCGTTGGTCGGGTAGTAGATGGTGGCACCGGCATAGGCCGGGCCATTTCGTATTCCATTGGCTTCTGTCAGCGTAGCCCATGTGAACATGCCAGGATCGCTTATGGACTCCAGTGTCAAGGGGTCACAGTTCTGCGTGAAACCAACACGAGAACACAGGGTCAGTACCAATAGGAATTGGATTCTGCGGGTG
>JBBEDG010000033.1:0-7881 GCA_040881405.1 Flavobacteriales bacterium
CCGACCGCACCTTCCGCGTGAGCTTCAGCAGTGCCATCCGCAACCCTACCCTTGCCGACCAGTACCTATTCTACAATGTGGGGAGGGCTATTCTTTTGGGCAATGTGGACGGGCAGTTCGAGGAGGGTCGTGACAGCCTGATAACCGTGGCCAGCTTCAATGAGTACCGAAGCGCCACCCAACTCATTCAAGGCTTGAACAAATTGGAGTACTTCAACATAGACCGCCTGCGACCCGAACAGGTACGCACCATCGAGGTGGGTTACCGCGGCACCCATTGGGAGAAGTTCTACTTCGATGCAGGTGCCTACAGCAGCTGGTACAACGACTTCATCGGATTCCTCCTCGGGATCAGCGCGGATTTCGACCCCACCAACGGCTTCCCCGTTGGTGGTCTACAGGTGTACCGCCTGGCGGCCAATGCGACAAGCACCGTGCGCACCCAAGGAGCCAACTTCGGCGTGAGCTATTTCCGGAAGAAGATGACCTACGGGGCCAATTACAGCTACAATGAACTAATAAGTGGCGAGGACGACCCTATCATACCCGCCTTCAACACCCCGCAGAACAAGTTCAACATCAGCTTCACCGGTCACGACATGAAGGTACCCATCAGCAAGAAACCGAACCTGGGTTGGGGCGTCACCTACCGCTTCATCGAGGGTTTCGTATTCGAGGGTTCCCCGCAGTTCACAGGCCGAATTTCCAGCTACGACATGGTGGATGCCCAGGTGAACGTAAAGTTCCCCGAGAAGAAGTTCACGCTGAAGCTGGGCGCCAGCAACCTCTTTGGCATTGTGCCACTTTTCGACCAGAACGTGGCCAGCGAGGACCGTTTGGACCGTATGTGGAACAACAATGTGCTGATGGTCTATGGAGGACCTTACATCGGTCGCTTGGCCTACCTGCAGTTCATCTACGAGTTCGACAAGCGTTAACAGGCCGAGGCCGCTTCGGACCTTGTCAGTCGCGCCAGGCTGAGCAAAGCGTTGTTGGCAACTTTGCATAACACGTTATGTCATCGAATTGTTGGATAACACACAGTGCGCACTACATTTACGAGCACAAACCCCATGAAGACCATGAAACGAACTCAACACTTGGCTTTGGCAGTGTTGGCACTGGGCATCACCAGCGCCACCTACGGTCAGCGCTACTTGACAGAGGTGTTCAACAACGCCCAGATCCAAGTAACGCCGAACGTGACCTACGGAACGAACATCGATTTCCTCACCTCCAACTTCGGCAGCCCCTTGGTTCCTGCGAACATCCAGGAACTGCAGACCTTGGTGTCCACCCAGCAGCCTATCCCGGGTGCTTACTTCAACCCGGGCGACCCCAGCACCGGCGTTAAGGTGACCAACGTACAAATGGACGTTTATGCTCCTTCCGCAGCGGCCGATGATGAGTTGGAGCGCCCGGTTGTGGTATACCTGCACACCGGCAACGCGCTTCCCCCGCGCGTGAACGGCAGCCCGAACGGCCGCCGTACCGACAGCACCGCTGTTGAAGTATGCCGCCGTATGGCCCGCCGGGGTTATGTTGCCATTAGCATGAGCTACCGCGGTGGCTGGAACCCGCTCGCTCCCACCGAAGAGGAGCGTCGTGGAGCACTGTTGAACGCGATCTATCGTGCATTGCACGATACCCGCCAGTGCATCCGCACCCTGAAAGCCGACGCTGCCGGCCCGAATACCTATGGAATCGATGCCAACAAGATCATCGTGTTCGGAGAAGGAACCGGAGGTTATATCTCCCTGGCCAATGCTACCTTGGATAAGGGCTCCGAACTCTTCATCGAGAAGTTCCGTCCCGATCCATTCAACCCCAACGTTAGCTATGTGGACACCAACTCCGTTGGCAACCTGCAAGGCTTGGGTGGTGCGCTTACCCTGTACCGTCCGAATGGCTTCAACGCCGACGCACATTTCTGCGTGAACATGGGCGGTGCACTTGTCGACACCAGCTGGCTTGAGCCCGGTGATGTGCCGATCGTGAGTTTCCACACAGTATTCGACCCCTTCGCACCCTTCACCGAAGGTATCGTGATCGTGCCCACCACCGGCGGCCCTGTGGTGCCCGTGCAGGGTCCCAACTTATACATGGAACTGGTGAACGATTACGGCAACAACAGCAGCTTCGCCACCCTACCCGGCAGTGATACCGACTTCAGCAACCGCGCGCGTAGTTTGTATGGCACCACCATCGATGGTGTCACCATTCGCACCAACAATGAAGGTCTGTTCCCCTTCATCCGCCCACGTTGGCCTGCACCTGCTTTGGACGAAGCCAGCCCTTGGCAGTGGTGGGATCCGAACAGCCCTGATGCGTTGGCAGCTTCCCCGGTCGCCGGCTTGACCATCCACCAAGTGAGCTTGGCCAGCAACCCCGACATGAGCCCGACCAAGGCCCGTGCCTACATCGATACCGTGATGGCCTACCTGAACCCACGCATCGTATGTGCATTGGAACTCGGCCCTTGCTCCTTGGTGAGCATTCCTGAGAACGACCCGATCGCTGCTGGTGTTGAAGTGTACCCCAACCCTGCTAACGATCAGTTCACCGTGATCAGCAGCGCAGCTGCGATACGCAACTTCGAGATGTTCGATATCAATGGCCGCATCGTGCGCGCTTCCAGCGTGAACAGCGACCGCCTCGTGATCGAGCGTCAAGGCTTGGATGCCGGAGTGTACTTCGTGGAACTGCAGTACGCGGAAGGCTCGGTAACGCGCCGTGTGATCCTGGAGTGATCACCATCCGATCGAAAAAGAAAAGGGGCCCCCTTAGGGGGGCGCCTTTTCTTTGTGGGGTTGTAGAAGATCCACAGACCCGAGCACGATGGAACGTATCACCGAACAGCCTTCGCGGCATGAGCATCTCGAACGCATGAGCACGAGTGCCTTGCTGCGGGCCATCAACGAGGAGGACCATGGCGTTCCAGAAGCCGTTGCAGCCACCATTCCCGTGCTGGAGGCCTTGGTGGACCAGGTGGTGGAACGCATGCAGCGCGGAGGTCGACTGTTCTACATGGGAGCAGGTACCAGCGGTCGGCTAGGCGTGGTGGATGCCAGTGAATGCCCACCCACCTTCGGGGTGCCGCATGGGTTGGTGGTGGGCCTCATCGCAGGTGGCGATCAAGCCATCCGCAAGGCCGTGGAATTCGCTGAGGACGATCGCGAGCAGGGATGGAAGGACCTACAGGAACATGCCATCGGAAAGGACGACACCGTAGTGGGCATCGCGGCCAGTGGCACAACTCCATATGTCATCGCCGCATTGGAACGCTGCAATGCGGAAGGCATACTGACAGCAGGCATCACCTGCAACCCGGGTAGCGCACTTGCCACAACAGCCGAACATGCCTTGGTGGCCATTGTTGGACCCGAATTCGTTACGGGTAGCACGCGCATGAAGAGCGGTACCGCACAAAAGCTGATCTTGAATATGCTGAGCACCGCGGTGATGATCCGCATGGGACGCGTGCAGGGCAACCGCATGGTGGACATGCAACTGAGCAACGATAAGCTTGTGGACCGCGGCACTCGCATGGTGATGGAGGCCTTGGACCTGGACTACGATGGCGCCAATGCCCTGCTACGCGAACACGGCAGTGTGCGCAAGGCGGTGGAGAACGGACGCAAGTGATGATCAGGGTTTGGCCAGGATCTCCGGACCGAAGCGTTCCAGCAACGTTGCCGCTTCACGCATCGGGATGCGCTTCCCATTGAGATAGGCGGTGACGAAAGCGTCCTTAACACCCAGTTGAACGGTGCCATCCTTGCGGATGCGGGCCTCCTCGGTATCCAGGAATAGTCCGGTGGTGTAGCGGATCTTGCCCGACTCGGTGAGCTCGCTGTTCAGCGGGGTGATGTTGAAGAGCTTGTCCAGGGCCACGGGCTTGCTGTATACACCCACCTGAACAGTGAAGAAGAGTCCTTTAATGGTCTCCACCTGACGCGCAGGAGCAGCTCCCGGCACGTTGTAATAATCAGCCGCGCGTTCCACGGGCACAAAACGATCCACGATATCCGTTGCAGAGGACGGATACTTGGCCAGGATGGCTGCCACCTCCTCTTCCTGGGTTGGTGTTGGAACCACCACAGTGCTCGGCCGTTCGATGGTGGCTGTAACAGGTGCTGGAACAGGCTCCACCGTGAGTGGTTCGGGGGTGATAGTTCCCGTGCGCACCACCGGAGCGGCAGGTGCCTGTACCCCGCTGCTGCCAGGCGCCACATTGGAACCGCGTTCGCTTGGGACGCTGGCGGGTATATCCGGAACAGCGGCAACATCCTGCACGGTGCGCACCTCGCGCATGGCTTCACCCAAGGGAATGCGCTGGCCGTTGCGGTAGGCCACCACGAAAGCATCGCGGTAGCCACGATCGCGCACTTGGTCCTTGGCCCCTGCCGCCTGGTCGAAGGTGGTGAAGAGGCCTGCGGTGTAGCGCACCAGCCCATTGCCTACGCTCTCCCCCATCACGGGTGTCATATCGCTGAAGGTCTCCTCTGGAATGGCATTCCGGAATGCACCGATCTGGACCTTGAACACGATGCCCTCGGGCATTTCGGTATCCATGGCGATGGGTGCTGCGCGGCGCTCGTTAAGTGGACGCAGTTCGAAGATATCGGCGGTCAGCGTGGCCGGAATGGGAGTAGCGGATACGAGCGTGGAGCTAGTTCGACGTTCCATGGTAGCGATGGCATCACCGCTTCGATCCACGCTACGCGGCTCCGATGCTGAGGTAGCTATCGCTGCTTCGGTGGTGGTCGTTGCAGCAGTGGCGGGCAGTGCAGTAGTTGAAGGAGCAACAGGATCCGATACCGCACCACCTTGCTGATCCCCGGCCTGCCCGCGGGCCACAGCGAGCAGTGGCTCGGTGCGTCGTGTGCGCATCTCCAAGGCCATCAGCTCCGTTGCATCCTGTTCCTCGGCAGCCTGCAACATCACTGCGGCTTGGCTCTCATTGATGGCCGCAGCACCCTTGAGACGGCGCGCCACATCGTCCAGCGAATCGGCACGTGCGAGAAGTGCTTCGGCCCTTGCAAAGAGGACGGCATTGGCGGCGTTGCGCTCAGCGATCCGGGCCGGGCTATCCCCTGCTGGAGCTTGTGCGGCACGTTGCTTCAAGGCTTCACCCAGGGTGCGGTTGGTACGTGCGGCATCGGTAGCATCAACGGCAGCATCGAACTGCTCAAGTGCCTTGGTGCGCGCCATGAAGTAGCGACTCCTGTCGTCATCGTCGAGCACCATGCTTTGTTCATCGTTGCTCAAGTAGTAGAACTTCACCAAGCGACGACGCAATTCCTGTTCTTGTCGATCTGCCGCCAAGGCACGCTCGGCTTGGCGTACATCCTCCGCACCCCGCAGGGCCATGCCTTCCAGCGAATCGGATTCCATCCGCAGCCTTACGGCCATGGTCTCCATCCGCTGGCGATCGCGCTTCTTGGCCGTGGTGGCACTATCCTCCAACTGCGTGGCACGGTCGCTCAAGGCCAGGGCCTGTTCCTCTTGCTCGCGTACACGGGCTGCGGCCTGCACCAGTTCCAAAGCCAACACCGAACCATCGTCCATGCTAATGGAGGGATCCACCTGAACGGTGGACTGGTCGCTGGACAGAAGCTGTTCGTAGAGGCCTGCAGGGCGGCGGGCCTTTTCGTCCAGGGCGGCTTCTTCGCGTTGTGCCAACTCCTCCGCATCGGCACGCGCTTTTGCTAGATCGGCCTGTTGCCCAAGTGTGGACGGTGTATCCTGATCGGCAGGTGCGGTTGCGTCGGCTTCCTGGACAGTAGGTTCCGCACGTTCAGCGCCGCCAGTTCCGCTGGGATCCGGTTGGTCCTGTAATACACGGCCATCGGCCACCTCGTTCGCAGTGGGCACTTCTTCAACTCGCCCAATTAGTGGATCGTTGCTCGCATCCGCTTCGCTACCAACCAGCGCGGGTGGTGGTGTACGCGCATCGGCTGCCCGCACCGTTGGCACTGCTGCCATTCGTTCACCTGCAAGATCATCCTCTTCGGTGATGCCGAAGAGGCGGGCGGCCACAGCACTGTACGCCAGGGTCTCGCCCCGCGTGTGCTGTTCGCTCAGAAGGTAGTTGGCCACCGTTATGCTGCGGTCGACTTCCCGTAGGCTGCGCAATTCCAGTTCGTATGCTTGGCGAAAAAGGCTATCGCGCAGGATGATATCCTCGGTGCGATCGGCCTTCTTGCGCATGCCTTCGGCCTCGGTCATCATGGACTGCGCTTCGCTCTTCATGTTGCGCTGCATCACCAACAAGGGTTCGGTGGGTGGCGCGCCTTTCTTGGTGATGCCTTTCTCCAATGCACTGAGACTGTCCGTGGCCACGCTCCACTCCTGCTTGGATAGGTATGCGCTCCGCTGCCCAAGATCGGTGCGGGTTATCAGCAGGTCGTCCTTCAGGCGGTCAATGGATTTCACCACACGATCACGTTCGCGCGTTCGCGGCATTTCGTTGGCATTCAACTGAAGGGAATCGATGCGCTGTACCAGATCCTCCATCCGGGCCAGTTCGGCCTCTTTCTGCATCAGGGCTTCGGCGACCTTGGGCGAACGGTGTACCAAGGTGCTGGCGTAGATATCCCGCGTGTCGGCTTCGATCACCACAAAGCGATCGTTGATGGGGTCCTCACCAGCCAACACACCACCTGTTGAAGTTGGGCTGCTGGAGGTGCCTTCTGCGGTTGGAAGTTCACCGGACTCGGCCATCAGCTCCGCTTCGCGCTGGCGCAGGTGTTCTTCGGCCAGTTCCAAACGCTCGGTGCGCAACTGGCGAAGCCTGTCCACACGAGGCAACACCCGCTCCGCCTGTTGCGGATCCAGTTCAAGAATGGCAACCTGCCGCGCCATTTCAGCACGAATGCTGTCGGCCAACATCAGTTCCAATCCATGGAGCCCGGCTGCACGTTCGTCGGCATCGGTCAGTTGCAGCAAGCGGCGCTCATCGGCAGCGTGGGCCGCGAACACCGTGGCGATGATCGTTCCGTCGGTGGTCCTGCTGTCGAAGGTGAGCGGCATTCGCCGGGCATCATCGGCGGAAATGGATGAAAGCAATTCCTCCCGCTCTTGCGCCTCGGGCGTGTCCGACCCTTGTGCATTGGCGAGCATGGCGGCCTCACGTTCCATCAACTGGGCATCCAGGTCGGCGATCAAGGCACGAAGGCTGTCCGCCTTGTTGCGGTCGCGTTTCACACCGGCCAATTGACGCAGTTCGGCGACGCGGTTCTCGAGTATGAAGGTGTCGGTACCATCATCCGTAGCAGTGACAGCAGTCCGCTCTTCCGCTGGGCCATCTTCCGTTGCGGCAGTGCGGATCTGCTCGGGACTCAATGCAGGCGCACCTTCGGTACCGCGCTGTTGGCCGGAGTTGGATGTTGCGTCATCCGTTGCGCCGGTAGGGCTTTCATCGCTCGCAGCAAGTGCTGCATCGGTAACGCCTTCTCCGGTGGTGATCGGCGTATCCGGTCCAGTGGCGCGTCCTTCATCATTGCTGGTAACTGCTTCGCTGGAACCACCATCATCCTGCACCAATTCCTCTTCTGAGGCACGTTCACTTCCTCCATCCGCCGGATCAGCAACACGTTCTGTCGAGGAAACTCCCTCGCGTTCCGCAGTGGTTGCTGGGCCATCGGTGTTGCCTTCGTTCAGGACCATGTTCTCGGATGCATCGGTATCCGTGCGAGCATCACGGGGGGACCGCTGCGCCATGTTGTTGGCTGCATCATCCGCTGTACTCTCGGCTGCATCACGTTCCTCATCACCACCGGTACGCGTATCGGCAGCAGCGCTATCCACCTCGGCCTCGCCCAAGGAGCGTGACGCGTTATCGGACCCCTGAACGCTGGTTGTGCGTCCGTCCATACG
>JBBEDG010000034.1:0-7863 GCA_040881405.1 Flavobacteriales bacterium
CTGCGCCAACAGGTCGCCTGAACTCCGTATGGATTCCCGCACTGTCCATCACGCGCAACGTGTAGAGCCCGTCGGGAAGGTCGCCCACATAGAGCGGCTCGCTGCTGATCACTTGCATGCGTGCGGCTTCACGACCCACAGCATCCAGGATGCTTACATCAACAACATCCGTGGATGGATCGCGCAAGCGGATCATTTCCGAGGCAGGATTGGGGTAGAACGCTGAAGCGCGCACCAAACTGTGGTCCATAACGGAAGAAGCCAAGGCCACCTCCACGATCCCCTTCATGCCCGTGGACGCGTGGGGAGAACAGACGTAGTAGATCGTTCCGGATCCGGTCAATTCAACGGTGATCGAATCCAACAGTGGGTCGAACTGGAACAAGCCCGAAGGAGTGTTCCCGTTGGCGTCCCAGGTCACATCGTCCACCTGCGTGAAGGTGTGTCCGGAATCCAATGGAACGATGCGCAAGGAATCACCCTGGATCGCCTCGATGAAAGCCGGGCTGAATTCGAAGTCGGATACGAATAGGTCGTGGGTGGTTTGGGCATTGATGACCAATGTGCTCAATAAGCTTAAAAAAGTGATGGTTTTCTTCATGACAATAGGGGTTCTTGATATCAACTTGCAGCATACTTCCGGCCAAGCCCACTGATGATGGCGAATCCGCCGCCACACACGGCGACTACGGCTGTGGGGTCCAGCTCAGCGACCAGGATCGGGACGGCAGTTCCACACCTCTTGGTGGTAATTCCACAAGCGCGTGCCTTCACACTACTTCACTCCAGCATCCCTTCCAACTCCGCCTTCATCTCCACGTAGTCCGGATCGTTGCGGTCGTGCTCGTTCAGGACCCGCAGAGCATCGCGCACGTGCTGCTTGGCCGCTACCGGATCGCGCTCCATCAGCTCATCGCCCAGCCACGCGTGGAAGTAGTAGAAGTTCGGATAAAGCGCGATGGCCTTGCGCAGCAAGAGGATCACCTGCTCGTTGTGGTCGCTATTGTCCAAGCGGGAGAGCAGCCCATTGACTTCGTCCAAACCCCAAGGCAGCGTGCTGCCAAGAAATCCGTGTGTCGCTTCCAATTGCTTCAGCAGCAGCTCCGGCGGTGGAGGCGGGCTCAGCACCTTGTAGTCATACAGGCCTACGGGGATCAATGAATCCCTTGTGGCGTAGGGCGTGAATAGGGTGGACAACAGGTCGGCGAAGGCGATGATGGGCAGTGAGGTATGACCTGCGCTGGGGTATTCGCGGAAGAGCAGCCGGCCTTGTGTGCGCTCGATGCGCGCAGCCTCGACAGCCTTGGTGAGGTCGCCGCGGTGCCAGCCATCCAGCAATTTGCTTTCGCCACCAACAGCCACCAACACACGTTCGTTCAGGTGCTTCTCCAAGCGATCGGCCACACGGGGCATGCTGTGTTGCACGAGGTGCAGCGGTGAGAGCGCGATCACCGCATCGAAGGCTTCGGGTGCGGCCAGGTGGGCGTACAGCGCAAAGCTGGCCGTGAAGGAATGGCCCACCAGCACGGTGAGGTCGCCGGGGTGATAACGCTTGAGCAAGGGCGGCAATTCCTTAGTGAGCAGTTCCAGCAGCGGCATGGTGGGCTGCGTGATACTGTCCGGTGCGCATTCTGCCACACGGTCCACATGCGGCACGGTGACCACAATTGCCTGCGGAACGATGTGCGCGAACTGCAAATAGCGGATGTCGGTAAGCAGCGGTTCGACCACCCACTCATGCTGCCCATCCAGCAGGATGAGCACCGGCATGTGCACTGCATCACTGGTGTAGCGGTGGAACTCCGGCAGATGGACGACCACCTCACGCTCTGTACCGAAGGCCGCGGAATGGAAGCGGAGGGTGTCTGTGCTTTGGGCGCTGGCGAATGATGCGCACAGAATGCAAAGCAATATCTAAGTGTGCTGTGTCATGCGTTGGGAGCGGTAAGCGAATATCGTATGAAATGATAGTTCCGTATAGATGGTCAATGCTCCTCCTCCCCTTCCTGCCTTCGTTGTTTCCGCAAGGCCCGCTGCTCCTTCCGCAGTTCCGCGTCGGTGCGCAACATGTTGCGCATGCGCTCCATGGCCTCGGGCGCAAGGTTGCGCGCCAGCCCTTCGCGCACACCATGCCACATGTAGGTGATCATGGAGCGGTACGGGTCGCGGTCTATGCTCCAAGTGCGTGATCGGTCGGCACTGAGGCCACCGCCGTAAGCTTCCTTCAGCATGGTCTCCACCACACTGCCGAACATGCTGTGACGCAACTCGCGCGGTGTTCCTGGTTCCACGCGCACCAACAGATCGCTATAGTGCAAGGCCAGGTCGCCCTTGGCACGGCGGTCGTCGCCCTCCATGTGCAGGTCCATGCGGTGTAGGGTGCCTGCGTTGACCTGCACACGCAGCATGGGGCGTGTGGCGCTGTTCAGGTTCTTCAGGGGAAGGTCGGTGGCCGTGGCCATCAGGGTGAAGCGGTCACTGCCATCGAGCTCGGCGGTGTACCGACCGGCAATGCGTGCACTGTCGAACAGCAAGCCACTGAATCCACCTTCGATCCGTGGGTGCTCCAGGATCGCCGGACCGAAATTGGTCACGTGCATGAAGCTCCCATCAAGCCGATCGAAGGGCACCTCACCCCAGCGCATTGTTGCAGCATCACGTTCGCGGTACAGCACGCTTGCACGACGGAACGAGAGCGTATCCACCTGGATCATGAAAGAAAGCTCACGCAAGGCCATGGTGGGAAGGGGGCGCAGTACGGGATCCACCTCGGCAAGGCTCTTGTCCAGCTCCACACGCATCCGGGCGTCCAACAGCTCCAGATGACCGATCCGCAATGCCTGGTAGGCGATCAGGTGGTCCACATCGAAGCCATGCAGCCAGATGCTATCAATGGAAAGGTCGATCACCGCACGGCGTGGTCGCTCCAGATCCGTGCTGTCCTGCGCGGCGGGCACCAAGCTGAAATGCTCCACCAGACCACTGCGCTTGGAGCGAGACAACCGTGTTCGGCCTATGCTCAGCACGTCGCCATCCGGCAATTGCGCCAACAGACTATCGAAGGCCAGGCTGGCATCCCCAAGCTCCAAGCGCACACCGCGCCGCAATTCGCCCATGGTTATGATCACATCATCACCTTCAACACGCAGGTTGCTCAGGCTCATGCGGGGTAGATCGCCACCCAGGTCCTCCACTGTGGCCTGGGCATTGTGGATCAGGAAGGTGTCCGCGCGCACCAAGGAAATGGAGGGTCCGCTGCCTTGTTCCAGACGGGCGAATGGGTCGGTAAGATCCACGCGCTTGCCACTGATCAGGTAGCTGATCTCGGGCTGCATCAGCTCGAAAGCGCCCACCTTGAATTCGCTGAAAAGGACCAGGCGCCAGAAGGAAAGGCCGCGCAGTTCGATGCGTCCGGCGCGCGCCGCGAAGAGGTAGCGGAAGTCGCCGTTACGCAAGCTGTCCAGCAACTCCGGCTCGAAGTCGAGTTCCACGTTGGTCACTTGCAGATGGCCTGTCCGCGTATCCACCAACAGGTCGTCCATACTGAACGTGTAGCCCGGTACGCTCGCATCTTCGATGATGGTGGCGATGCGTTCCCTCACCTTGCGCTCCAACCAATCCTCCCCGTGGTTCCAAGCCCACCAACCACCGGCCGCAATGCCCAGCACTAGCCCGATGCCCAGCACCAGCAAGGCGCGAAGCACAATACGGCGGAAACGGGAACGGCGGGGCGGGGAACTCATCGGGGTGTAAAGTTGAAGCGGCGAAGGGCCGGTTCCATCACCTTGCACGAACTTCAACGCGGCTCGCGTACCGTGTAGCGTGGTGTAACTGAAAACTCCAAGACGCAATACAGCCCTTTCACCGGTATTTTTGCCCCACAATGCTCAAACAAGGCCTTTTCCAAAAGCTGCAGCAGAAGCTGAGCCCACAGCAGATCCAACTGATGAAGCTGTTGCAGGTGCCCACCGTGGAGCTGGAGCAGCGCATCAAGCAAGAGATCGAGGAGAACCCCGCCTTGGAAGAGGGCGAGGACCAGACGGAGGACGATCTGCCCACCGAGGACCAGGCCATGACCGAGGGCGAGGAGCGGCAGGAAGAGGAGCGCGAGGATGTGAACGAGGAGCGAGATGAGTTCGACCTTAGCGATTACTTCCAGGACGATGACACGCCGGACTACAAACTGAATGTGAACAACACCGGTCCGGACGAAGAAGAGCGTGAGATACCGCTGGCCGGTGGAACCACGTTCCAAGATGCCATGCGTCAACAACTCAGCCTGCGACGCTGCGATGAACGCACACGCATGCTCGCCGAGAACATCATCGGCAACCTGGATGAGGACGGCTACCTGCGCCGCGACCTGGATGCCATCGTGAACGACCTGGCCTTCACACAGAACGTGGACTGCACACGCGAAGAGCTGGACAAGGCCTTGGCGGAAGTGCAGAGCTTGGACCCTGTTGGCGTTGGTGCCCGCGACCTGCGCGAATGCCTGTTGATCCAAGTGCGCAGCATGCAGCACAGCTTGGAACAGCGCGTGGCCGAAGTGATCCTGGACAAATACTTCGAGGCCTTCAGCAAGAAGCACTACGAGCGCATCATGGACCGCTTGGAGATCGATGAGGATGCCCTGCGTAGCGCCATAGAACTCATCGTGCGCCTCAACCCCAAGCCGGGCAACACCGCGCGCGATTCCTCCAAACCCTCCCAGGAGATCATCCCCGACTTCTCCGTGATGGCCGTGGATGGGCAACTCGAGCTTTCCATCAATGGGCGCAATGCCCCGGAACTGCGCGTAAGCCGCCAGTACCGCGATATGATCAAGGAGTACCAGCGCAACAAGAAGGACAAGAGCCAGCGTGAGGCGCTCACTTTCATCAAGCAGAAGCTGGACAGCGCCAAGTGGTTCATCGATGCCATCAAGCAGCGCCAGAATACCCTACTGGTCACCATGGAAGCCATCATGGAACACCAGCGTGAATTCTTCCTGAGCGGCGACGAGACCAAGATGAAACCGATGATCCTGAAGGACATCGCCGAGCGGGTGGGACTGGACATCAGCACCATCAGCCGGGTGGCCAACAGCAAGTACGTGCAGACCAACCACGGCACGTACCTGCTCAAGTTCTTCTTCAGCGAAAGCCTTAGCACCGACAGTGGCGAAGAGGTAAGCACCCGCGAGGTGAAGAAGATCCTGAACGACGCCATCGATGCCGAGGATAAACGCAAGCCCCTGACCGACGATCAGCTTACCGCCCTGCTCACGGACAAAGGCTACAACATAGCGCGGCGGACAGTGGCCAAGTACCGCGAACAACTGAACCTGCCCGTTGCGCGTTTGAGGAAGGAATTGTGAGGTTGGGTGGTTTTGCCTTCGATGATGATATTGATCGGGGCACCGTAGCGTCGCTCCGATATGTATCGGAGCATTGGGTCGACACTGACGGGGTATCATGATCAATTCCCCACCCGACGATCATGTAAACGACAACGGATCATTGAAACAAGCCGCCCACACCATCTCCATCCTGCTCCACCCGCTGTTCATGCCGGTGCTGGCCTTGTGGACCGCCATGCAGCTGGACCCACACCTGAGCTACTTCCTGCCCGCCCAGGCGCAGTGGTTCACCTTGGGCATGGTGACCATGATGGGCGTTGTCTTCCCGCTCAGCTGCATGCTACTGCTGCGCCGCGCTGGGCTCATCACCAGCTTGGAAATGCCACACCGCCAGGAACGCATAGCACCCTTCGTGATGACCCTGATCTACTACGGAATGACCTACTACCTGCTGCGGCAAACGCGGCTGGACGGTACGGTGCTGAGCCTCTTCTCGGGCGCCATGCTCGCACTGCTCTTCACCACCTTCATAACCATGCGCTGGAAGATCAGTGTACACCTGGTGGGTATCGGCGGGCTGGCGGGTACCATTGCAGGTATCGCGGAACTGCATAGCATGCCCATGCTCTTCTGGCTGGCCTGTTCCATCCTTCTGGCCGGACTGTTGGGCACCGCACGGCTCCTTACCGGCAGCCATGTGCCTGCCCAGGTGTATGCCGGTGGTGTGCTCGGTTTCGCCTGCACCTATGCGTGCATCGCGCTGGGACTAAGCTTCTGATCAGGGCTGGTCTGTTGCACTGAAATGCGTTGGCCTGGTTCCGTCGCTATTTCTTCTCCATGCAAGACAGGACTTGCACGATGTAGCTGAGGCCACGCCTCAATGTTCCAACGTGGCAGGAAGGAGAACGGGAGGTGGAGATGGTTGATGAACCTCGTGGTTACCACACTAGGTACCCAGCTGCAGCTGCCACCTCCAGGCATCGCGCAATGCATCGGCCAGTGTAAGTTCCGTTCGCCAGCCAAGCACCTCACTGCTCCTGGTGGTGTCCGCGTACATCGCCACCACATCCCCGGCACGGCGCGGGCCGATCGTGTGCGGGACCTTCACGCCGTTCACTTCTTCGAAGATGTGTACCGCCTCAAGCACGGTATTTCCCTCGCCGGTACCCAGGTTGAACACTTCGCAGATAGGGGCCTTTCGATCGGCCATCCAACGCAGTGCGATGACGTGCGCCTTGGCCAGATCCACCACATGGATGTAATCGCGAATGCACGAGCCATCGCGCGTGTCGTAATCGTTGCCGAAAACGGTGAGCTTGTCCCGCTGCCCTGCGGCCGCCTGGGTGATGAAGGGCACCAGGTTGTTGGGCACCCCGATGGGCAGTTCACCGATGTGGGCCGAAGGATGCGCACCCACCGGGTTGAAGTAGCGCAACATCACCACGCGCAGCGCGGGGTCGGCGGCAGAAACGTCGTTCAGCATCCGCTCGCACACCACTTTGGTATAGCCGTAGGGCGAGGCGGCCGCACCAGTGGGCGAACTCTCCGTTACGGGCAGGTCCTTGCTGTCGCCGTACACGGTGCATGACGAGGAAAATACGATCTCCTTCACACCATGCATGTCCATTACACGCAGCAAGGTGGACAGTGAACCGATGTTGTTGTGGTAGTACTTCAGCGGCTCACGTACACTTTCGCCCACGGCCTTGTCATCAGCGAAGTGGATCACGCCGTGCACAGGTCCTTCGACCTGGAACACACCCGCCAATGCTGCATGGTCCGTGCAGTCGATGCGGTACACGGTGGGCAGGTGACCAAGGATGGCCGCTATGCCCTCCAAGGCCTGTTCCTTGCTGTTGCGCAGATCATCAACGATCACCGGTAGGAAGCCGGCCTGCACCAGTTCCACCACGGTGTGGGAACCGATGAAACCGGCACCACCCGTAACGATGACCTTCTTCATGTGGGCCCAGCAGGATTTGAACCTGCGACCAAGGGATTATGAGTCCCCTGCTCTGACCGCTGAGCTATGGGCCCGATCGGCCGCGAAAATAGGCCGATCGTAGCCACGGATAGATTTGCGTCCAGCCAACAACGCACCACGCCCTACCAACACCATGGACCACCGCACCGGAATTCCGCAGCGACCAAGCGTTGGACAGGGCAGGCCCATGGCCCAAGGACCCGCACCAGGCCTCAAGAAACGGCGCTATTCGCCAAAGAAGATCGGGGTGCTACTGGTCGTGGTGGCTTTGCTGATCGTGTTCTTGCAACGGAGCTGCGGAGGCTCGGCCCCTGAGCCTGGGCCCGAGCCTGTGGCCACACCCGAACCAGAGGTGGAACGCGTGGTGGATTGCAGCACATACCCCTACAAGCATTTCAGCAAACACCTCAAAGACCGCCTGCCCAAATACAAGGAGCTTTCACTGAAGGCAGGCATTACACCCATTGAGGATGAAAAAGCCCTTGCCAAGGCAGTGGCGAACGGCACCGCCGGATTGGTGCACGTGAAAAGCACCGAT